>DASXAN010000123.1:0-20046 GCA_036406755.1 Gemmataceae bacterium | reverse complement strand
GCGGTGCTGGCGTTCATCGATAACGACTTCGTGACCGGGGCGTGCCTGCCGGTGGACGGCGGGCGGACGGTGTACGGGGGGTAGATTGAGGAATGTTTGTCCGCACGGCCGGGAACACTAGTGGCGATTGTGCAACTGCGTCTCGGACGACGTCCCGTGCCCGTCCCTCTCAGAACTCGCCCGGCAGCAGACTGCCGGCCGGCGCGGACCTAACGAGGATCCAGACGTTGAAGTATCGTTGGAGCCAGATGGTTTTCGACGGCTCGGCTTCGTCGTATGCGTGCAGACAGCCGAAGACGTCGCCGAGGCAGTAGTGCCCGATTCCGACGGCGGACAAGCTCCGCTGGATGTTGTCGGCTTCCCTCTGCTCGATCCAATTCACCGCAAACATTTCGTCTTGTGGAAAACGGCGATGGCGGAGCCTGAAGTACAGCCCGCGGGTGATACGGCTAAAGAGGCGTACCATCCGGTCCTGGTCCAGGGGCACAAACGGAATGTTGCCGACCGGGACGCCGTCTGCCGTGTAGGCGGGGCGAAAGTCAGTGTTAGCGACTACGGCCCGGGCTACCTCCGACTGGTTCCGGCGGGTCGCACGCCTCATCCGCTCGAACAGGGACTTGGCGACGGGGTGGTCGAAGTTGGCTTCGTGGATGGCCAAGTAGTCTCGTAGGTACTCGTCGTCTGCCTTCTTGGCCGCGTTGCACGACTTGCACACGCGTACGGTCACCATGTCGAGCGTCAGTTTGCCGTTGAACAGGCACTGCGGCACGACGTGGTCGCGCGTCATGGCTGGAGCGGCGTCGCAGTAGACGCAGAGCGGCTTGGGGCGCAGCGGCTTCCTCATTGGCCATCCTTTCAAAGCGGGCTTTCCCCGCACGCCCTAAGAAGACTATCTGAGCTGTCGGAGGTTCACTAGGTGAGGTGCACCAGGCAATTGTCGGCGGGCCGGACGACACTCTTAAGTCGTCTGCGAATCCAGATCACCGCCCCGGCAGCTCCAGGCACGCCGCCTCGTGGTCGTTCCGCACCAGAAGCATCCGCCCCACCAGCGCCACCGTGTTCCACGTCTTGCCGTTCAGCGCCGCCACCCGGCCCCGCTCCCGCAGCCCGTCCGGCGACGGCTCGACCAGCACCACCGGACCCGCCTCCGTCTGCACGATCAGCCGGTCGCCGGCCAGCAACAGCTGGCCGTGTCCGTACCGGCCGTCCTTCCACCGTCGCTTGCCGGTCCGCGGGTCGATGCACGTCAGGATGCCGTCGTCCAGACCGTAGACGTGGCCGCGGTAGAGCACCGGCGTCGAGAACTTCGCCTTCAGCGTCAGGTTGCTCCAGGCTTCGTCGGCGGACCAGTCGCCGCCGGCGGAGTGCGACACGTTGAACAGGGCCACGCCCTTGCCGTAGGCGGTCGAGAGCAGCACCGTGTCCGGCCCGGCCGCCCCGACCACCGGCTGGCCGGCGTTGATCCCCTCCTTGTTCACCCATGCCGCACTCCACAGCACCCGGCCGTCGGCCGCGTCGTGGCCGGTGACGCCGACGCGGTTGGCGAGCAGGATTTGCCGCACGCCGCCGAGGTTGGCAATCATCGGCGAGCTGTAGCTGGCCCGGTCCGTGCCGGCCGCCCACAGCCTGCGGCCCGTTTCGGCGTGATACGCCGCCAGCGACGGCCCGCCGGCCGGGCAGACGAGCACGCGATCGCCGTCCACCAGCGGCGAGGCGCAGACGCCGTGGACGTCATTCTTCACTTGGTTGTCGTCGAGGATGTTCACCGACCAGACGGGCCGGCCGTCGGCCGCGTCCAGGCAGTTCAGGATGCCGGTCGCGCCGACCGCATACAGCCGGCCGGCGGAGAACGCCGGCGTCGCCCGCGGCCCGGGGCCGCCGATGCCGTCATAGCGGGCCGCGTCCTCGTGGACCCACACCGGCTGGCCGTCGTCCAGCCGGTAGCAGCAGACGCATTCCGTGTCCTCGCGCTGCTCCTGCGTGAACGCATAACCGCCGACGATGACGAACCCGCCCCACCCGGCCCCGACCGGCCGTCGCCACCGCTCCCGCGGCGGCGCGGCCGTCCAGTCGCCGGCGATCTTCGCATCCGGCAGCACGCCGGTGCCGGCCGGGCCGAGGTAGCGGGGGAAGTCGTCCGGCGTCGGCGTGACGACAGCCCGGCCGGCTGCCGTGCCGTACTCGGTCCGGCGGAAGTCGCGCCAGCTATACGACAGCTTCGCCCGGGCGTTCTCCGTGTCGCCGGTCAGTCCGTCCACCCGGATCAGCACCGGTCCGAGCACGCCGAGGGCGGCCCACACGCCGAGCAGCCCGAGCCGGGCCGGCCACCGCAGCGGCCACGCCCCGAGCCACGCCAGCCACACCACCCAGACCGTGGCCGGCACGTACACGGCGAGCAGTTGCCACAGCGGCATGGTCGGGGCGGCGAACAGGCCGAACAGAATCCCGTTGGCGACGAGCCAGCCGAGGAACACGCCGACCCCGCGGCCGGGCGGCCGCAGGTCCCAGGTCAGGGCCATGAGGATGAGGACGACGACGGCGGTGGCGGCGGCCAACGTCCCGGGGACGTGGCCGGTGAGCAATCCCATCACCAGCGTCCGGCCCCACAGGTACGGCAGCACGCCGAACGTGACGGCCCAGGCGAGGAGCAGGAGCGGCCAGCGGAAGCGGCGAGGGGATGTCATTGAGACCTCAGTCAGCCATCGACCCCGGCCTCGAAGACTCGACCGGGGCTTTACCTCAGCGCCCTGCGGGCTGAAGAGCCGGTGCCGGCCGGCGCCGTAGTTGATCGGTGGGCCTCGCGGAACTCGGCCCACCCTACAGGGCCCGGTCTTCAGCCCGGTAGGGCGCTGAGGTAAAGCCCCGGTCGAGTCTTCGAGGCCGGGGTGCAATCGCCTCCGCGAACACAGGCTGCGATCGCCCTCATCCTAGCCCCCCCGCCTGCTCCAGCATCTGCCGCGGCGGCCCCGGAAACACCCGCCGCACCCCGCCCCACCAGCCGACCACGAGTCCCGCCGTCATCCCCAGCACGATCCACCCGGCGATCTCGTTCGGCGGCTGCATCCCGATCACCAGCAACCCCATGCACCCGGCCACCGCCACCAGCGCCAGCGGCCGGTACCACGGCCCGAGCTGCCACGGCCCCATCCGCGTCCACCGCCGGCCGTACGTCAGCAGGCCCAGCCACGTCGGCAGCACGTAGGAGATGTACAGCAGCACGGCACACGCGGCCGCGATCGTGGCGTACGGCACCAGCGCCGTCAGCGCCAGCGCGGCGACGGACACGGCCCAGATCGCGTAGGCGGGCGAGCGGCGGACCGGGTCCACGCGGCGGAACAGTCCCGACGCCGGCAGGCCGCCGTCCCGGGCGAAGGCGTATGTCATCCGCGACGCCGACGTGACCGTGGCCAGCCCGCACAGGTACTGGGCCACGCCGATGCCAATGAATAATGCCGTCGCCAACCCGCCGCGCAGAGTTGCATTGAGTGCCGTCGGAAACGCGTCGTTGCCCGCGGCGGCGACGGCGTCGAGGTCGGGCACGGCCAGGACGACGGCCGCGAGCATCACCCAGCCGAACGCCCCGGACACGGCCACCGCCCGGACGATGGCCCGCGGCACCTCGGCCGCCGCCCCGACCGTCTCCTCGGCCGCGTGGGCGCTGGCGTCGAACCCGGTCAGCGTGTACGCCGGCAGCAGGAAGCCCAGCGCGAACAGCCAGGCGAGGCTCTCCGTCCGCGGCCAGACCGGGTCGTCGGCCGGCAGGCCGCTGTAGTTGGTGAACGTCACCAGCCGCGGCCAGTCGAGGGCCGGGGCCGCCAGCAGCACGGCGGCCGTGACGGCCACCGACGCGGCCAGGATCCACCAGCCGCTGAAGTCGATGAGCCGCGTCACGAGGCGGATGCCGCCGTGGTTCAGGGCCGCCTGCGACAGCACGACCGCGGCGACGACGGCGAGCCGGGCCGCGGCGGCCGGCTTCCACCCGAGGCAGCCGGCGAGGAAGTCCACGGCCCCGGCGTCGATGGCGGCCAGCACGGCGACGAGGCCGGCCAGGTTGAACCAGGCGGTGGCCCAGCCCCAGCCGCGGCCGCCGAGGATGGCCGCCCAATGGTACAGCCCGCCGGCCGTCGGGAACGCCGATGCCACCTGCCCCATCGTCGCCGCGACGGCCAGCGAGAACAGTGTGACCAGCGGCCAGCCGAGGCCGATCGCCGCGCCGCCGACGGAACAGAGCCCCTGGCCGAACGACGTGACGCCGCCGGCGAGGATGCAGATGATGGAGAGGGAGAGGGCGTAGTTGGAGAAGCCGCTCATCCGCCGGAGCAGCTCCTGGGCGTAGCCGAGGCGGTGCAGGGTTTTCTCGTCGTCGGCGGCGGACATGGGATTGGTCTATCTCCCCCTCTCCCACAAGGGGAGAGGGGGAGCAAGAACCAGACAGGCTCGGCAGTTCTTCTTTCACCTCGACGCCGCTCGCCTTCACCCGCATCATCCGCTCCGCCAGCGCCAACACCCGCCGGGCCGCCTCCGCGTGACTGACCCCCCGGGCGTGGACGTTCGAGATCAGGTTTCGCCGCGCGTCGGTGTGCCCCGGCCGCGGGCGGTACGCCAGGTAGCACGACAGGCTCTCGGCCGTCGCCAGCCCCGGCCGCTCGCCGATCAGCAGCACGACCACGGCCGGGTCGAGCAGTTCGCCCACGTCGTTGAGCACGCCGACGCGGCAGTGCCGCACGACGAACGGCCGGCCGACCCGCCAGCCGCGGTGCGTCGCCCCGTCGATTAGCCGCGGCAACAGGCCCGGCACCTGAGCCGCGATTGCCGCCACCGACAGGCCGTCGCCGATGACGACTTGCAAATCCACGCCGTGCGGGCAGTCGCGACGGACAACTTCGCGGGCCGGGTCGTCGAGCCGGCGGCCGCGGTCGGGGCGGAGCAGGTATTCGTCCTTCGACGTGGCGAGCGTCTGGACCTCGAACAGTCCGAAGCGTTCGACCAGTTCGGGGCCGAGGTCGCGGTTGAGGTCGAGTTCGGCGCGGACGGCGTCGCGGGCGGCGGCGTGGTCGCGGCGCAGCTCCAGGTGCGTGGCGGTGCGGTACGCCGGCCCGGAGCGGCCGACCAGCAGCCGGGCCGGCGTCCGCTGCCGGGCGGCGGCGAGGAGGTCAGTCGCCGAGGACGCGGCCGGAAGGGGTATGTCCGTCATTGTTCGAGAATCCGTAATGCAAGTCGATCGGCAGGCCGATCTTCGTCTGCCGGATGTTGGGCTGTTGGTGCAGCCAGGCGGAGATGACCTCGCGGTGCGCCTGCGTGGCCGAGGACCGCGGGTTGCGGTGCCGAACGGTGCCGTTCCATTCGGCCGGGCCGGTGGTGCCGTCGAACGTGAGGCCATGCCGCCCGATGTGGGCGAGGAACTCGTCGCGGAAGCGGCGGGCCTCCTCGGGCGAGGGCGGAGGGTGGAGTCGGAACTGGCACGCGAACCCGAAGACGGCGAACTCGCCGAGGAACCTCTTCTTGCGGAGCCGCTTTTTCATAGACGATTCTACCACGTTTCTGCGTGGCGCAGCGAAGCCGTTAGCCCAGGTAAGACAAGACATACTCGTCCCGCTCGCCGGCGTGCGCGAACAGACGGAGCACTGTGGTGACCTCTCGCTGTGTCCAACCATCCCCGTCGAATTGATGACTCACTTGGTCCCAGGCAGTCCGCAGTTCCTCGGTCAGGCGGCGAACCGTTTCGGGACGATGAACGACCGGCGGTCGTAACGGGTGTGGCTGATCGGCGATTACGATTTCGCCCCCGTCCAGTGCCCGCCCCAGGAGGTCGCCAAGCGGCTGGACCTCGATCCAGTAGGCAGTGAGGTGCGAAGTATACACCGTTAGTGACGACCGTACTCGGTGTGCAGCCACCGTCCGCAGGGCTGCAACTTCCTTTTCCGAGATCGATGCGAGCATATTAGCATAAGCCATCTCATTATCCCCACTGGGCGTCCAGCACCCCGGCCGCCCCGGTCAACATCCGCTCCCGCTCCGGCCCGTCCCGCAGGGCCAGCCGGCCGCCGCGGAAGACGCCCCGGCCCTCCAGCCAGCGCGCAAACTCCGGCGCAGGCCGCAAACCCAGCAACTCCCGCACGCCCGCCGCGTCGTGATAACTCGTGCTCTGGTAGTTCAACATCACGTCGTCGGCACACGGCACGCCCATGACGTAGTTCACCCCGGCCGCGGCCAGGAGCACCAGCAGGTTGTCGGCGGAGTTCTGGTCGGCCGCGGCGTGGTTGGTGTAGCAAACGTCGCACCCCATCGGCAGGCCGAGCAGCTTGCCCATGAAGTGGTCCTCCAGCCCGGCCCGGGTGATCTGCCGCTCGTCCGCCAGGTACTCCGGGCCGATGAACCCGACCACCGTGTTCACCAGGAACGGGGCGAACTCCCGCGCCACGCCGTACGCCCGCGCCTCCAGCGTCAGCTGGTCCACGCCGTGATGCGCGTCCGCCGACAGGGCACTGCCCTGGCCGGTTTCGAAGTACATCACGTTGTCGCCGACCCACGGTACGTCTCGGCGGCGGTGGTGCTCCCGCACCCGCTCCCGGCCCTCGCGGAGCATCGCCAGCGTGACGCCGAAGCTGGCGTTGGCCGCCTGCGTGCCGGCGACCGACTGGAACAGCAGGTCCACCGGCGCCCCGCGGTCCAGGGCGGCGAGCTGCGTGCTGATATGGGCCAGGCAGCACGCCTGCGTCGGCACGCCCAGGGCGTCGATCAGCCGCTCCAGGCCGCGGAGGATGACCGTCACCGTGTCCACCGAGTCGGTCGCCGGGTTGACGCCGATGACCGCGTCGCCGCAGCCGTAGAGCAGGCCGTCCAGCGCCGCCAGCAGGATGCCGGCGAGGTCGTCGCTGGGGTGGTTCGGCTGCACCCGCACGCCGAACACGCCCGGCTCGCCGAGCGTGTTCCGGCAGCGGGTGACGTTGCGGATGCGGCTGGCGACCAGGACCAGGTCCTTGTTGCCCATCAGCTTCGCCACGGCCGCCGCCACTTCCGGCGTGACCAGCGGCGACAGTCGTCGCAATTCGTCGCCGTCGGCCTCCAGCAGCCGCTCGCGGAACTGGCCGACCGTCAGCGGCGCCAGCTCGGCGTCGAACGCCGGCCGGTCGAGCCGGTCGCAGATCAGGCGGGAGACGTCGTCGGCGTCGGGGTCGATGAGCGGGTTGTCCACGATCTCCCGCAGCGGCACGTCGGCGAGCGCGAGCTTGGCGGCGACGCGCTCCCGCTCGCCCGCCGCGGCGATGCCGGCGAGCCGGTCGCCGGACTTCTCCTCGTTGGCCCTGGCGAACAGGTCGCGCAGGTCGGCGAAGGCGAACCGCTCGCCGCGGACGGTGGCGTGGTACGGCATCGGCACAACTCCCCGGTCGGCTCCATTGTCTCCCGTGGCGGGGGAGTGTCAAATAGCGGGGTCACGTTCCGCCACCGCGGGAGCCGCCATGACCGACCTGCCCGACCTGGACCTGCTCGAAGACCGGCTGCGGCTGCACGTCGAGGCCCTGGCCTCCATCCCCCGCCCGCCCGGGTCGGCCGCCCACACGCTCGCCCAGGCGTCGATCGAGGCCCACTTCCGCCAGGCCGGGTTCGCCGTCACCCGCCAGCCGTTCCGGGCCGGCGGCGTGCACGGCGTCAACCTGCTGACCGCCCCGCGGCCGGACCGGCCAGCGCTGCCGCTGGTCGTCGTCGCCGCCCACTACGACTCCATCCCCGACTCGCCCGGGGCCGACGACAACGCCAGCGCCGTCGCCGCCCTGATGGAACTGGCCGACGTGCTCAACCCGCTGCTCGACGGGCCGGGGCCGTGGCACGCCCGCGTCCAGCTGGCCGCCTACGACCAGGAGGAGGCCGGCCTGGTCGGCAGCGCCGCCCACGCGGCCACGATCAAGGTGCCGGTCCGCGGCATGATCTCGTTGGAGATGCTCGGCTACGCTGACTGCCGGCCCGGCAGCCAGCACCTGCCGCTGCACCTGATCGGCCTGTACCCGGACGTGGCCGATTTCATCGGCGTCGTCGGCAACAACGCCTCCAAGCCGCTGCTGGAAGAGTTCGCGGCCGGGCTGCGGCTGGTGCCGAAGTTGCCGGTCGAGGTGCTGGCCGTGCCCGGCCGCGGCGAGGAGTTGCCTGAGGCCCGGCTGAGCGACCACGCCAGCTTCTGGGACCGCGGCCTGCCGGCGCTGATGGTCACGGACACGTCGTTCTTCCGCAACCCGCACTACCACCGTCCCGGCGACCTGCCGGAGACGCTGGACTACGCCTTCCTGGCCCGGGTCGTGGCCGGGGTGCAGACGGCCGTGTACCGGCTGCTGCGGGCCGAGCGGGTCGGGTAGCGGGTTGTGAAGGATCGCAAAAAAATCGGCCCGCACGAAAAACCTGAGCTAGGCTTGCCATAAAGAATCATCCCCCGCCGGGCGACTGCGCGACCGGTCCGTGGCGGCCCACGTCGCGCCAGACGGTACACCCAAGCAACCCGTCACCCGCCCGGCGCTCCCCCCCACCTGCCGACGCAACCCGTCCAGGTTCGCCCGGCCGCCGTCAGCTGGCGGCGGCCATCTGCCGAGCGGCGAACCGGGCCGCCGGACGCCCGATCGGGCCCAGCGGCGGGGCGAACGTGACGTATACTCAGGTATCCGCCGGGCGGGTGGCCCGCCCGACACCCGGCGGACGTGCGGGGGCGGCCCGACCCTGGACGCGGCCGCCGCCGTCACCCAATCCTGGCGGCCGGACCGACCCGCACGCGGGTCCCGACGGCCGGCAGGGAGGACCTCCGGATGCAGTTCATGGCGGCCGACTCCGACGAGCAGCACACCCTGCAGGACACCCAACGGGGGTCGTTGCGGCGGTTGGTGCCGCGGGGCACCCAGGACGCCTGCCTGGTCCACATCTACCCGAGTGGCCCGGACATGGGCCGCCGGTACCCGCTGGGCGGGCGGGTCGTCACCCTCGGCCGGGGCGAGGGGTGTGACGTCCGCATCCCCGACCAGTCCGTCTCCCGGAACCACGCCCGCATCGACTGCGCCCTGGAGGGGTACGACCTGGCCGACCTGCAGAGCACCAACGGCACGTTCGTCAACGACCAGCCGGTCGGCACCCACCGCCTCAACGACGGCGACTACGTCCGCGTCGGCAACTGCATCTACCGGTTCCTCGCCGGCGGCAACGTCGAGGCCGACTACCACGAGGAGATTTACCGGCTGACGATCATGGACGCGCTGACGGAGACGCACAACAAGCGGTCCCTGTTCCAGTTCCTCGACCACGAGCTGGCCCGGTCGGAGCGGCACCAGCGGCCGCTGGCCCTGGTCATGTTCGACATCGACCACTTCAAGGCGCTGAACGACCGCCTCGGCCACCTGGCCGGCGACGCCACCCTGCGGGAGCTGGCCGCCGCCGTCCGCACCCACGTCCGCAAGGTGGACCTGTTCGCCCGGTACGGCGGGGAGGAGTTCGCCCTGGTCCTGCCGGAGACGACCCACGACGGGGCGATGGCCTGCGCCGAGCAGGTGCGGTCGCTGGTGGCCAACCACCCGTTCCAGTTCGAGGGCGAGGCGTACCAGGTGACGGTCAGCCTGGGGGTGGCGGCCACGGTCGGGGAAGCCAGTCTGACCCCGGCCACGTTCATCGCCCAGGCCGACGCCAACCTGTACAAGGCCAAGCACGCCGGCCGCAACCGCGTCGTCGGCTGACTTCTGTAGCCGGGGTCTATAACCCCGGGTCTTTCAAAGCACCGGGGTCACAGACCCCGGCTACAGAAGACTCAGGCCCTGCCACCCGATCAAGGTTCACATTTCCGGCGATCTGGCTCAGTAATTCTGCTTGTGCGGCCGCCGCGACGACCCCATAATGGGGGCCGTCCCTCTCCCGTCCGCACCCCCGAGGCTCGCCCATGTACGAGCACGGACCGTTCCCGGACCTGTCCACCCAGGGTTTCGCGGACATCGCCCCGGTGGCCGCGCCGCCCTCCGCCCCTCCCGACACGTCCGCGGCCGGCCCGGCCACGGTCGCCGGCCGCCGCCCCGAGCCGACGGTCCTACCCCCTCTGGGCGGGTACGACCGGATCCGCGTCGCCGGGGAGGGCGGCATGGGGGTGGTGTACCTTGCCCGGCACCGGGCCACCGGCCGGCTCGTCGCCCTGAAGGTGATGAGGGCCGGCTGGGGCGCCCCGGCCGACGCCGTCGCCCGGTTCCGGCGGGAGATGCGGGTCCTCCAGCTGCTGCGGCACCCGCACGTGGCCGCCGTCCTCGAGGCGGGCGAGGCGGACGGCTACCTGTACTACACGATGCCGTTCGCCCCGACCACGCTGAAGTCCCGCAGGGACCAATTCGCCGACCCGCGGGCGGCCGCCCGGCTGACGGCCAAGGTCGCCCGGGCCGTCCACGCCATCCACCAGCACGGCATCATCCACCGCGACCTCAAGCCCGGCAACGTCCTGCTCACGGCCGAGGGCGAGCCGCTCGTCGCCGACTTCGGCCTGGCCCGGTGGGTGGACGCGTCCCGGCACGTGACCGAAACCGGGGCCGTCCTCGGCACGGCCGGGTACATGGCCCCGGAGCAGGCGGCCGGGGCCACCGACCGCCTGACCGGGGCGGTGGACGTGTGGTCGCTGGGGGTGATCCTGTACGAGCTGCTGACCGGCCGGCCGCCGTTCGAGGCGGACGGGACCGAGCCGGTGCTGCACCTGGTGCGGACGGCCGAACCGCCCCCGCCGCGGCAGCTCCGGCCGGACCTGGACCCGGCCCTGGAGGCGGTCGTGATGCGGTGCCTGCAACGGCGGCCGACCGACCGGTACCCGACGGCCGCCGCCCTGGCCGACGACCTGGACCGGTGGCTGGCCGGGGCGCCGGTGCGGGCCCGGGCCGTGCCGCCGCCGGCGGCGGCCGCACTGCCGGGCGGGCGGTCGGGCCGGCTGCCGGCGGCGACCGCCGCCGTTCTGCTGGTCGCCGTCCCGGCCGTGGTGATATTCGGCGTCGGGTCGGCCCCGGCCCCGCGGGTGGACACGGCGGAGGCCGCCCCGCGGGACGGCCCCCTGCCGCGCCCGGAGGTGCTCCAGTACCTCACCGACCGGCTCGCCCGGGGGCAATCGGCCGAGGTGATCGCCCCGCGGGGCTGGGCCCGCTACCGGAAGCAGGTCGTCGGCTTACCCAACGATACGACGGCGACTGCGGCCCAAAACGGCCGCGATTTCGCGCTCGAGACGGGCAAGACGGCCGTCGTCGAACTGTTCCCCGAAGTGCCAGTGCCGGCGTACCGCATCGAGGCCCGCGTCGGCCAGACGAACGCGGCCGGGGACGCGTCCTGGGTCGGGCTGTTCTTCGGCACCGTGCGGTGGAAGCCGGACGGCAAGACGAGCCGGTGCCAGTGTCAGTGGCGGTGGAACGACTTGCAGTCCCCGCTAGTCGCCCGGCCGGACGGCCGGCCCTCGACTGGGGACCGGACGAACCTGCTGACCGTCATCGCACCTGGGGGCGCCACCCACCTCCAGGAGTTTTACATGGCGGGGTACCCGCGGGCGGGCGGACTGGCCGCGGACCCGGCGAAGCCGGACGGCCTGCGGTGGCGGACGTTGACCGCCGACGTTCGGCCCACCGGCGTCCGCCTCCAGGTGGACAACCACCCGGCCATCGAGATCCCCCGGGCCAAGCTCGATGCCGACTACGCCCGGGAGCAGCGCATTGCCAAACTGCCCCCGCCGGGGCCGCTCGCTTTCGACCCCCGCGGTAGCGTCGGCGTCGCCGCCTGCCGCGCCGCCTTGCACGTCCGGTCGTTCACCATCACCCCGCTCCCCTTGGACGAGTAACCCGATGCCGACCATCAACGAGCCCCAGAACGGCGACACCGTGGACCCGTCTGACATCCCGATCGACGTGAAGACGGCCGGCGAGGACGCCTGGTGCTGCATCTTCATCACCGCACCGGGGGACCCGGGCGACGTGCTGGCCGGCCCGTTCAACCGGCAGGCGTCCGGGAACGTGCTGCAAACCGACCTGGACATCGGCGACGAGGTGAGTGGGAACGTGGACCTGTACGTGTGCGAGTCGGCCGGCGAGGGCTGCGACCCGAAGCCGGACCCGCAGCAGTGTCCGCACGTGTCGATCGTCGTCAAGGAGGGCGGCAAGTAGCGGCCGTCACCCGGCCCGCGGCCGGGCCAGGCGGACGACCAGCCGCTCCAGCACCACCCGCTCCGGCAGCGCCCCGGTGCTCTTCAGCGCCAGGTCCGCCTCCAGCAGCCAGTCGTAGACGCGGTCCAGCCGCCGCCGGCCGAGGTGCCGCAGCTGCCGCTCGACCCGGTCCCGGGCCCACGGCTGGAACCCGGCCGCGTCGATCGCCGCCGGCAGCGGCCGGCCGGCCCGGTGCAGCCGGGCCGCCCGGGCCAGCCGCCGCAGCTGCCAGGAGAACGCCCCGAGCAGCCCGAGCGGCTCCTCCCCCTGGTCGAGCAGCCGGCCGAGGATGGCCAGCGCCTCGGCCGGCTGGCCCAGGCCAATGGCGTCGAAGATCTTGAACGCCTCGGCCGCCCGGCTGCGGCCGACGAGCCGGTCCACGTCCTCCCGCGAGATCGCCGGGCGGTCCCCGGCGTAGGCGGCGAGTTTCGCGATCTCCTGGTCGAGCAGCCCCATCTCCGGCCCGACCAGCTCGACCAGCCACCCGGCCGCGTCGGCGTCGAGCTTCTTGCCGTGCCGGGTTTTCGCCCAGTCGGTGGCCCACCGCACCACGTCCTGCGGTCGGGGCGGCTTGCAGACGATGGTGGCTGCCTCCGGCACCAGCTTGGCGAGCTTGGTGTTGGCCGGCCAGGCCTTCACGTCGAGGATGAGGACGCCGGTCTTCGCCGGCTGGCCGACGTACTTCTCCAGGGCGGGGCGGTACTTGGTGACGAACGGGTCGGCCTGGTCGATGACGACGACGCGGCGGGGGCTGAGGAACGGCAGGGTGTCGAGGTCGGCGCGGACGGCGGACCAGTCGGCGGTCGGGCCGGGGTGGACGGTGCGGGCGAAGTCGGGGTCGGCGTCGCCGAGTAGGGCGGCGTCGAGGGCGGCGAGCACCTGCCGCTTCAGGAACGGCTCGTCGCCGGCCAGCACGTAGACCGGCTGCGGCTTGGCCTTGGCGGCTTTATCAAGAAATGCGAGCGCATCCATTGCCTTGACAGGTCCGATAGGTCTTATGGGTCGTATAGGACCTATGAAACTCCGTACTCCTCCAGCAGTTTCCTCGGTGCCCCGATGCCGACGACATGGACCTCGCCGAGCCACTCCCGAGCCTCGGGGGCGGCGAACCCGGCCTTCGGGGCGACGAACGTAACGGTGTGATCGGCCCGCACGGTCGGGCCGAGCGGCCGGCCGGTGTCGCAGTCCAGGCCGGACGGGATGTCCACGGCGAGGACTTTGGCCGTGCCGGCGTTGATCGCGGCCACGACCCGATCATACGGCTCGCGGAGCGGCCCGGTCAGGCCGGTGCCGAACAGGGCGTCCGCGATCCAGCCGTCTTGAAACGTCAGGAGGTCATTACTCAACCGGTCCGCGGCCGGCGGCTCGCAGGCAAAGTGCCGGATGCCGGACCGGGTGACGACGTGGAAGTTCGCCGTGGCGTCCGGGCTGAGCTTGTGGGCCGGCGCCGCTAGCCAGGCCATGATCGGGTAACCATGCAGGTCCAGGTGCCGGGCGATGACAAACCCGTCGCCGCCGTTGTTCCCGGCCCCGCAGACCACGAGCACCGGCCGCCGCTCCGGGTTCAGCCGCATGAGCACCTCGGCGGCGCCGCGGCCGGCGTTCTCCATCAGCACCACGCCGGGCACGCCGTATTCCTCGGTCGCCCTGCGGTCCAGTTCGCGCACCTGGGCGCGGGTCAGCGTCGTCATGGGGCGCATTGTCGCCCGTTGCCGCGCCGCGGGCAAGCGGCCGGGAAAGGCGGCCACGGCACCCGATTCCTCTTGTTGCAGGGCAGGCGTCCCGCCTTTAGCATGGAAAGTCGCCGTGACCGCAGTGGACACCGAACGAGGAGTCCTCGTCGATGCGCTCGATCGTAATGCTGTTCGCAGTCGCCTGTCTGGCCACGTCCGCCCGGGCGGCTAAGGCCCAAATCGTGATCCTCGACTACCCGGGGGCCACGAGCACACTCGCCATGTCTAGTTCGGGATCGAACGTAGTCGGCTGGTACGGCGATTCCAATAACAACCGACACAGCTTTCTGTACAACGGCTCTGCCTATACGTCCCTGGATGTCCCTGGTGCTGGCACCGGGGTTACGTCGGGCACGGGTGCCCTGTCCATATCTGGCTCGAACGTCGTTGGCGACTACGTCGACGTCGCGGGAAACCGCCACGGCTTTCTCTACAACGGCTCAACCTACACGACCCTCGACGCCCCGGGGGCCGCTGCCGGCCGCGGGACAATCGCCAATTCTGTATCGGGGTCCCAAGTCGGCGGATGGTTCGTCGACTCGGCTGGCAGCGGGCACAGCTACACTTACAACGGCTCGACCTATACGGCCCTCAACGCCCCAGGGGCAGGTATCGGGGCGGACCAAGGTACTTACGGCGTCTTGACGGCCGGCAACACCGTCGTCGGAAACTCTGTCGATTCCAACAACACCCACCACGGCTTTATCTATGACGGCTCGACCTTTACTATCCTCAACGCTCCGGGGGCTGAGACTGGAACCAACCGAGGTACATGGACGACATCACAGTCGGGTTCCATCGTGGCCGGGTGGTATGTTGATGCCAATGGAGCCAGTCATGGTTTCCTGTACGATGGCTTGGGTTATCTGCTCCTCAACGCTCCAGGGGCCACGAGCACAACCGCCACGGGCGTCCCCGGCTCTCTTGTCGTCGGTGACTACACCGACTCAAGCGGCCATGACCATGTCTTCCTGTACGACGGCTCGACCTACACCAACATCGACCCGCCGGGGGCTGGGTCTGCGCAGACAATGTTCATTTCGGGGCACACCGTTGCGGGCTGGTATCTGGACTCAGCCGGCATTGAACACGGCTTCATAGAAACGGTGCCCGTGCCGGAACCGGCGACGATGGCGCTGACGAGTGCCGCCGCACCGCTGCTAGCGGTCTATGTGCGACGGCGGCGGCTTTTGCCCGGCGGTTCAGCTCGCGAACCTGATCGCAAGTGAGCGTCGTCACGGCGGCTGGCCCAAATTGAACGTCATCCCCGCCGTCAGGACGTGCAGCGCCACCCCGTTCGCGGCGCCCAGCTCGTCCTTCTTGCCGGCCGGGACCGTCGCCTTGCGGGCGTCGATCACCAGCACCTGACCGGCCCCGATCACCGCGAACTTTGTCCCCGTCACCACCGCGGCCGTGCCCTCGTCGATGCCGACGCCGACCAGCTTCGGCCGGTCGAGCACCGCCGCCAGCAGGCGGTTGAACCGCTGCCGGCGGACGAAGTGCTGGTCCACGATCACCCCCGGCCACAGGTCCAGCCCCTCGGCCGTCACCGCCGCCCCGCGGCGGACGGCGTTCAACGGTGCCTCGCCGGTGATCATCACCCCGGACTGCGCGGCCGCCCCGGCGCTGGTGCCGCCGACCGTCGCCCCCTTGCGGTAGCGGTCGCGGATGGCGGTGGCGCAGTCGGCCTTCTGGAGTGCGGCCGTCAGCCGGTTCTGGTCGCCGCCGCCCAGCCAGATCAGGTCGGCGGCCGCGATCGCCTTGCGGGCCGCGGCCGGGTCGGCGAGGTCGAGGACGGTCACGTCATTGGCCCCGCGCTCCCGCCACGCCGCGGCCGACTCCGGCCCGGCGTCCGGGCTGCTCGAAGCGTGCGGGACGATGAGGACCTTCGCGGCCGGGCCGCCGGCCAGTTCCAGGGTCCGGGCCGCGATGGCGGGGCCGATCGTGCCGCCGCCGACCACGACGAGGTGGCCCGGCGGCGACGGGTCGGCGGCGAGGGCCAGCGCGAGCAGGGCCGTGAGCATGGCGGCATTGTACGACTCCCGCCGGGACGCAGGAGCGGGCCGGGAACGGAGGAAAATCATCGCAATTTGGTTCCGGCCGGGTGTGCCCCACCCCTCTTCAGAACCATCTCAAACTGCCGGAATCATCCGGTCGGTTCGGCCCAACACCCAGCTCGGAATCGGGTTACGGCTCGCTGCTGATTCCGGAATCAGCCGCCGCCGGCGGGCGGGGCCGTGTCCGAGATTGGCCAGGAAAGTGTGATTTTGCTTGCAACGCTCGCGGAAGTTCTGCGTGATAAGGCGTAGGGACTCCACCCATGACGGCCGACACCGACCTGCTGCTCGACCGCGCCGCGGCTGGCGACGGGTCCGCCCGCGACGACCTGCTCCGCCGCCACCGCGACCGGCTGCGACGGATGGTGGCCGTCCGGGCCGACCCGCGACTGGCCGCCCGGGTCGATCCGTCCGACGTGGTGCAGGAGACGCTGGCCGAGGCGGCCGGCCGGCTGGACGGCTACCTCCGCGACCGGCCGCTGCCGTTCTACCCGTGGCTGCGGCAGATCGCCCAGCGGCGGCTGATCGACCTGCACCGCCGGCACGTCCGCGCCCGGCGGCGGAGCGTCGTCCGCGAGGAGCCGGCCGGGTTGCCAGATCGGTCGGCGGTACAGTTGGCCGAGCGGCTGTTCGCCCGCCAGTCCAGCCCGAGCGCCGGCCTGCACCGGCGGGAGCGGCGGGACCGGGTGCGGGCCGCCCTGGCCGCGCTGCCGGACGCGGATCGCGAGGTGCTGGTGCTGCGGGTGCTGGAGGAGCTGCCGACCCGCGACATCGCCGCCGTGCTCGGGATTACAGAGAGTTCGGTCCGGAGCCGGCAGGTGCGGGCACTGGACAAGTTGAAGACGTTGCTCGGGCCGGACTTCCTGGAGGACGAGCGATGACGGCCTCAATTCGCCCCCCGTCATTGACGGGGGGCAAAATGGACTCGTCGTTCGACCGGCTGGTGGACGACCTGCTCGGCCGGTTGCAGACCGGCGAGGCGGTGAACTGGTCGGCCGTGGAGCGGGAGCACCCGGCCTACGCCGACCGGCTGCGGTCACTGGCCCCGGCCCTGATGGCGCTCGGCGAGTTGTCGAAGGCGGGCGAGTCGGCCGTGTCCGGCGTCGCCCCGGCCGACGGGGCGGACGACCTGACGGCCGGCGTGCTCGGCGACTTCCGCATCCGGCGGGAGGTGGGCCGCGGCGGGATGGGCGTGGTGTACGAGGCGGAGCAGGTGTCGCTGAACCGGCGGGTGGCGCTGAAGGTGCTGCCGTTCGCGGCGACGATGGACCCGCGGCAGCTGACGCGGTTCCACAACGAGGCGAAGGCGGCGGCGAGCCTGAAGCACGAGCACATCGTGCACGTGTACGGCGTCGGCTGCGAACGGGGCGTGCACTACTTCGCCATGGAGTTCGTCGAGGGGATGACGCTGGCGGAGGTGATCGCGGGGATGGGGTCGGGTCCCCCCTCACCCCCCGGCCCCCTCTCCCACAAGGGGAGAGGGGGAGAGAATCACAATGGTCCCGGCGACCTGACCGCCTCTCTTTCTCCCCCCTCTCCCTTTATGGGAGAGGGGGGCCGGGGGGGTGAGGGAAAACCTTCCTCGCCCACCGCCCCGATCGCCGCCCTGAGCACCAAGGCCGGCGGCAAGGACCGCGCCTTCTACCGCCGGGCCGCCGAGCTGATCGCCGACGCGGCCGACGCCCTGGAGCACGCCCACAGCGTCGGCATCGTGCACCGGGACGTGAAGCCGGGCAACCTGCTGGTGGACGGCGGCGGCAAGGTGTACGTCAGCGACTTCGGCCTGGCCCGCACCGGTCCGGACGCCGGGCTGACGATGTCGGGCGACCTGCTGGGGACGCTGCGGTACATGGCCCCGGAGCAGGCGATGGCCCGCCACGGCCTGGCCGACCACCGCGTCGATGTCTACGGCCTCGGCTGCACGCTGTACGAGCTGCTGACCGGCCGGCCGGCGGTCCGTGGCACCGATAAGGCGGACATCCTGCGGCACATCGCGTTCGAGGAGCCGGTCGCCATGCGGAAGCTGGACAAAGGCATTCCGGCGGAGCTGGAGACGGTGGCGCTGAAGTGCTTGGCAAAGAACCCGGGCGAGCGGTACGCGACGGCGGGGGAGTTGGCCGCCGACTTGCGGCGGTTCCTGACGGATACACCGATCCGGGCGAAGCCACCCTCCCTTCCGCAGAAGGCCGCCCGGTGGGCCCGGCGGCACCGGGCGGCGGTCTGGTCGGCGGGCACCGCCGCGGCCGTGCTGTTGGCGGCCACGGTCGTCATTCTCTCCGTCAGCAACCGGATCATCACTTACGAGCGCGACGAGAAGGTGAACGCGCTCAAGGAGAAGGAGCAGGCGCTCGCCGTGGCCCAGGCGAACTACGCAAAGTCCGAAGTCGAGCGCCAGCGAGCGGACAAACACTTCCTGCGGGCCCGTCTTGCCGTCAACCGGCTGTTGGGCCTCATGGGCAGTGACGCGGGCGACTGGCGCCAGGTGCCGGACTGGTTGCGGACACGATTGTCCAAGGAGACACTCCGCTTTTACGAGCAGTTCTTGCAGGAAGGAAGTACCGATCCGGAACTGCGGTTCGAGACCGGTTGGGCCGCCTGGACGATCGGCGTCATCAGAAAAAAGTGGGGTGAGATGGATGAGGCGGAGAAGGCCTTTCGCCAAGCAGTCGCCATGCTCGAACCGCTGGTCGCCGAATACCCCGCCGAGAACCGATACCGGCACCACCTCGGCGAGGCCCGCCGCGAACTCTCCGTCCTCTTGATGGACAAGTATGGCGACGAACGAATCGATGAAGCCGAAGCGATTTGCCGTCAAGCGGTAGCGGATTGGGAGAAACTCCAGGCTGACCCAGACCCACCAAAAGGCGAACTGGGTATGATCCTGAACAATCTGGGCACATTCCACAGCCAGCGTGGTCGCCACGAAGAGGCGTTGGCTTTGTACCGTCGCGTTCTGCAGCTGAATCCCGCGGAATACCTTGCCCACCTCAACATTGGCGAGACGCTCCTGCATCTGGGCCAACGGCAGGAAGCGATCGCCAGTATCAGGCGGGCGGTCGAGCTAAAGCCCAACCTCGCCGTCACCCACTGCGTTCTCGGCCACGCTCTCCGGGAGGACGGCCAATTCGCCGAGGCTCTCGCGGAGTACCGGCGCGGCCACGAACTCGGACTCAAGCAACCGAACTGGACCCAGCCCTCAGCTAAATGGGTGCGCGAGGCCGAGCAACTCGCCGCCGTGGCGCCCCGCCTGCCGGCCCTGCTGTCTGGGGAGGCGCAGCCGGCCGACGCCGCCGAGCGGATCACCGCCGCTCGGATTTGTCAGGAACACAAGAAGCTGTACGCGGCCGCGACCCGGTTCTACGCCGCCGCCTTTGCCGCCGAGCCGAAACTCGCCAACGATGTGGACGTAGAGTCTCGCTATAGTGCCGCCTGTGCCGCCGCCCTGGCTGGGTGCGGCCGGGGCGAGGACGCGGCCCACGTGAGCGAAGTCGAGCGGGCCCGGCTGCGGCGGCAAGCACTCGATTGGCTGACCGCTGACCTCGGCGTGTGGGCCAGCCGTGCCGAAACGGCGGCCGAACGCTCCGAGGTGCGGCGGGAAATGGCACACTGGCAAACGGACCCCGACTTCGCCGGCGTCCGCGGTGACGCCCTGGCCAAGCTGCCTAAGACCGAGTGCCTGGCGTGGCAGAAACTCTGGGCGGACGTGAACGCCCTGCTGAAACGCTGCGACGAACCGAACACCAAGAACTCGCCCGCGCCGCCGAAGCAATAGCGGCACCACAGGCCGCTGCCGTTCGACGACTGACACCGACCTTCTGACAGCGACCGTTTTGACCGGGCGCCGGCGTCGTCCGCCGGCCCGCGGCCGGGCTGCGCGCCTGCCGCGGGCCGGGTTCCGGACCGAAGGGGATCGAGATGAGTGCGAAGCCTGGAAAATCTCTGGTCCTTTTGCTGGCGGCACTGGCGGTCGTCGCCCTCTGGCTGTCCGGGCGGGACGGCCCGGAGCCGCCCATCCCGCCGGTGGACGCGGAAGCGGCGGAACTGGCGTCACCCAGCGTGCCGGTGCGGTACTTCGCCAAA
>DASXAN010000122.1:0-1621 GCA_036406755.1 Gemmataceae bacterium | reverse complement strand
GAACCAGAGGCCGGCCACGACGGCGATTGCGACGATCACGGCGGCCACGACGGCGACCGTGCCAACCCCAGAGCCGCCACCGGACGAAGCAGGCGGCGTCGGCGTTGGACCGAGTACGGCCGACGGGGTCGGTGCGGCGGGCGGCGGCGCGGCGGCCGAAGCGACCGGCGAACCGGTCCCGGTGACGGCGAAGGAGAAGGAGCCGTCGGCAGCGTCGCCGTCGATCGCCGAGCGGGTGTGCCACTGGACGACGTAGAGGCCGGGACCCAACCCAGGCGCCAGCGACGCGGTGACGTGGACGCGTTGCGGGTCGTAGAGGTCGACCGCCGCGTCGCCGCGGTCGACGCGGTCGCCGGCGGGGCCGGTGACGACGAGGGCGACCTCCTTCGGGTCGACCTCCTCGCTGAACCAGACCTGGAGCACGGCCGGCGCGGCGGTCACCTCCCCGCCCATCGGCGGGTCGGCCCGCACCGCCTGGGCGTGGGCCAGCGCCACCGTCGGCCAGGCAAGGAGCGCGGCGATCGCGACCGCCATCGCGCACGCGCCGCCGACGGACCGGGAGCGGCGGCCGGGGGGACGCACCCCCCGGCCGGTGGACATCATGTGCCTAGTCACCGGCACCCGCGTGCACTCCCGCTGCGCCGAACGCCGGCCGCCGGAGGACCGTACCGCGGCGGCCGACCAGCCGGAGCCCCGCCGCGCCGAGCGCCAGGCCCACGGCAAGCCCGCCCAGGATGTCGGCGCCGTTCCCGCCTCCGATCGTGCCGGCGAGGACGCCGTTCCGCTGCGCCGACGCCTTCGGGAACTGGAGCGTCGCGGCGTCGGTGACGGTGTCGAAGGTGTTCGGCCCGGAGGTAAAGGTCTCGTCGATTTGGTCGCCGTTGATCGTGCCGAAGATGTGGAAGCTGTAGTCGCCGGCCTGCGTCGGGATGACCGCGGCCGTGTAGGAGCCGGGGGTTTCGGCCGGCTCCAGCGTCAGCGTCATCTTCTGGTCGACGAAAATGATCTCGGCCTGGAGCGTCGACTCCACCCCCTCGACCGGCGCGCCCTCGGGTTGGTCCTCGTCGGCGCCGGCCGCCGGCGACGCCGCGCCGGCCGGCGCCTGGGCGACGCGGAAGTCGAGGCCGTTGAGGTACCCGCTGACCGCCGGTTCGTCGACCCAACCGACGACGAGGTTGTACTTGCCGTTGTCGACGGCGCGGTGCTCGTGGGCCGAGGCGACCGACGGCAAGAACGCGGCGCCGGCCAGTGCGGCCGCGGCCACGGCAATGATGCGTCCGATGCGCTGCATGGCAGATCCTCCGACCGCCGTGCCCGACACGGCGGCATCTTCGATTCGACCGAGGTGGCCTCATCGGTCACCGCTAGGAGAAGCGGTATGCCGGGGCGGGCGATACCCGCCCCAGCCGCAACATCACCGTTCGCGGACTACGGGAACTGGTACTGTGCGGGGTCCTCGACGGACGAGAAGCCCTGCGGTGACGAAGTGAAGTTCTCGTCGATGGTGTCGCCGTTGATCGTCCCGAAGATGTGGAAGGTGTAGTCGCCGGGCTTGGTCGGGATGACGTAGGCGTTGTAGGCGCCCGGCGTGTTGTAGCGCGGTTCCAGCGTCAACTCCTTC
>DASXAN010000121.1:0-1615 GCA_036406755.1 Gemmataceae bacterium | reverse complement strand
AAGGCGGGACTCCAACGCCCCGCCCCGGCTGGCCGGTCAACAGCGCCTCGACATCAACGCCGTCGATCGGGTGCTTCGGCAGCGGCGCCCCGACCCACTTCGCCAACGTCACGAACAGGTCCATAGTCGTCACGAGTTCGTCGCTGACGCGGCCGGCCGGGACGTGGCCCGGCCAGCGGACGATCCCCGGCACGCGGACGCCCCCCTCGAACGTCGTCAGTTTGCCGCCGCGAAGCTTGCCGGCCGAGCCGGCGTGCTCGCCGTAGGAGAGGAACGGCCCGTTGTCCGACGCGAAGATCACCACAGTCTTCTCGTCCAGCCCGTTCTTCTGAAGTGCGGTGAGGATTTCGCCGACGGACCAGTCGAGTTCCTGAATCACGTCGCCGTAGAGGCCGCGGCCGCTAGTGCCGCGGAACCGCTCCGAGGCGAAGATCGGCACGTGCGGCATGATGTGGGCGACGTAGAGGAAGAACGGCCGATCCTTGTTCTTGGCGATGAACCCGACGGCCCGCTCGGTGAGCCGCTTCGTGAATTGCGACTGGTCGGGGTCGTGCTCGGTGACGGTCTCGTTCTCGTACCACGGCAGCGGCGGGATGCCCTTGGTGACCGGGTGCAGGGGCCCGTTATCGTTGGAGTAGGGGATGCCGGCCCACTCGTCGAAGCCGCGGCGGGTGGGCAGGAACGGCGGGAAGTGGCCGAGGTGCCACTTGCCGTAGACGGCCGTGGCGTAGCCCTGCTTCTTGCACAGCTCGCTGAGGAGAGTTTCCTGTCGACTGATGCCGACGGTGCTGGTGTGGTTCAAGGCCCCGGCCATGCCGACGCGGTTGGGGTAGCAGCCGGTGAGCAGAGCGCTACGGGACGCGGTGCAGACCGGCTGGGCGACGGTGAAGTCGGTGAAGCGGGTGCCGTCATGGGCCAGGCGGTCGATGTTCGGCGTCTTGATGTCGGTCGCGCCGTAGCAGCCGAGGTCGCCGTAGCCCATGTCGTCGGCGAGGATGACGACGACGTTCGGCCGCGGCGGGTCGGCGGCGGGCGCGGCGGCCGGCAGGAGGGCGAGAGCAATGGTGAGGAGCGCGTGAACGGTAGTGGTGACTCGATCCATGATTCTGTCCTCGCTTCGTCAAATCCCCGCGGGTTTTTACGCCGAAGGCGTTGCATCTCAGAGCCCGGGGTCGCGCAGCGCACCCCGGGACACAAACACATCCTGACACGCCCTACCCCGTAGGGGTTGCATCACGTATGCGCGCCGGTGATGCAACCCCTGCGGGGTAGAAACCCTTTAGGGACGCCGGTTCCCGGGGCGCGTCATGTCCCCGGGGTGCGCTGCGCGACCCCGGGCTCTGAGATGCAACGCCTTCGGCGTAAAAACCGCGGGGATTTGACATGGCACCGTGGCCCTCATCACTCGATCGCGGCCGGAGGACGGGCATCATCCGCTCGCAGCCGGCCCGACACCGGCCCCGTGGCCGTCATATTGAGCTGCCGCCCGACGGCGACGTTCACCGGCCCGGACCCGTGGAAGACCAGCGGCACCCGCCGCCGCCGCTGGGCCAGGAACAGCCGCAGCGCCGCCTGAAACAGCCGTTGCAACCGCTCGACCATCCGCACCGCCTCC
>DASXAN010000120.1:0-5115 GCA_036406755.1 Gemmataceae bacterium | reverse complement strand
GAGCGGAGCGCTCCGCTCGCGGACTCGCGTCGCGGCGTCACGAAACCAACACTGAGACACCCATGCCCTTCCACCACCACACCCTCCCCAACGGCCTGACGATCGTCGGCGAAACCAGCCCGGCGGCGAAGTCGGCGGCCGTCGGCTTCTTCGTCCGCACCGGCTCCCGCGACGAGACGCCCGAGGTCGCCGGCGTCTCGCACTTCCTCGAGCACATGGTGTTCAAGGGCACGCCGCGGCGGAGCGCGGCCGACGTCAACCGCGAGTTCGACCGCATCGGCGCCGACTACAACGCCTTCACCAGCGAGGAGAACACCGTCTTCCACGCGGCCGTCCTGCCGGAGTACCTGCCGCAGGCCGTGGACCTGCTCGCCGACATCCTCCGCCCGAGCCTCCGCCAGGAGGACTTCGACGTCGAGAAGAACGTCATCATTGAGGAGATCGGCATGTACGACGACCAGGCGAACTGGGCGGCGTACGACCGGACCAAGCAGCTCTACTTCGCCGACCACCCGCTCGGCAACACGATCCTCGGCACCCCGGACAGCATCACCGCGCTGACCCGCGACCAGATGGCCGCCTACCACGCCCGGCGGTACGTCGCCCCGAACGTCACCGTGGCCGCCGCCGGGCGGTTCGACTTCGAGCGGCTCGTGGACCTCGTCGCCAAGGCGTGCGGGACCTGGGAGGCCGGCCTGGTCGGCCGGCAAGGCGTCCGGCCGACGGCCGGCTCGCGGCAGTCCCGCGTCGTGCCGAAGGAGCGGTTTCTACAGGAGCAGCTCGTGCTGATGTCGCCCGGCCCGGCGGCCGACGACCCGCTCCGCCACGCCGCGGCCACGCTCGCCCTCATCCTCGGCGACGACTCCGGCAGCCGGCTCTACTGGGCGCTGGTGGACACCGGCCTGGCCGAGGGGGCCGACACCGGCTTCCACGAGTACGAGGGGACGGGCGCCTTCCTGACGATGGTCAGTTGCGACCCGGAGCGGGCCGGCGAGGACATGGAGATCGTCAAGGGCATCCTCGCCGAGGCGGAGCGGGACGGCGTCACGGCTGAGGAGCTGCACCAGGCCAAGAGCAAGATCGGCTCGCGGGTAGTCCGCGGCAGCGAGCGGCCGGCCGGCCGGATGCAGGCCCTCGGCGCGGCCTGGACCTATCTGCGGGAGTACCGCAGCGTGGACGACGACTTGAAGGCGTTTGACGCGGTAACGCTGGACTCGATCCGCGAGGTGCTCGACCGCTATCCGATCGACCAGACGACGACCCTGGCCCTGGGACCGCTCAAGGAGATTAAGCAGGATTAACCACAGAGGCACAGAGGGCACAGAGAAGAAAGGAGAGGAGTGATTCCTTCTCCTTCCTTCTCTGTGCCCTCTGTGGTTAGCTTCTCTTACTTCTTGTCTTTCTCCGCCGGCTTGTCGGCGAGGTCGCCGTTCTGCGGACGGATCAGCTCGAAGTACTTGCGGATCATCTGCCGCTGGCCGAGCGGGATCGCCTCGCCCTCCAGCACCGCCTCGGACAGCTTCTGGTACTTCTGGTACATCTCCTTGTACGCCCGGGCCGCCTGCTGGCGGGCCTCCGGCGAGGAGGTCGTCTCCACGTCCGACGGCCCCTCGCCCGGCGTGCCGGTCAGTTGGACCTGGTTCCGCTGGCCGAGCAGCTTCGTCTTCTCGCCGTCCACGTTGCCGCTGATGCTCCGCCCCCAGTTCGACGACGGGCTGGTGGACTTCTGCGGCTTGCGGACGGCCAGGCCGCCGTTGCAGTTGCAGTTGCACTTGCTGTCCTTGAGGTCCTCGAGCTGCCGGGCGAGCAGGTCGTTGACCTTCTTGCGGCGGGCCTGGTTAGCCACCTGCTTCGCCAGCACCTTGGACGCCTTGCCCACCTTCGACTTGCCGCCCTTGAGGCTGTCGGCCATCTCGCTGACCGCGGCGCTGAGCTGGCCCAGGCCGACGTCACTCATCTCCTTGGCCACCTGCTTGAGCTTCTCCTCCAGTGCCTTCTCCTCCTTGCGGTCGATGTTCGGGTCGTCGAGCTGCTCCAGCTCCTGGGCGGCCTTGTCGAGTTTGTTGTCTTGCAGCGCCTTGCCCGCCCCGGCGGTGGCGGCGGCAGACATCATCGCCCCGCCCAGCGACGCGAGCTGCCCGTCCACCACGGCCGTGTTGAACTGCGCCAGCTGCGTCTGGATGGCAGTCTGCATCTCCGACAGCTTGGCCAGCGCCTCCTTTTCGTCCACGTCGTCCTGCTTGAGCTCCTCGGCCTTCTGCTTGAGCTTGCCAATGAGGTCTTTCAGGGCCGCATCCTTGTCCGCCTCGTCGTTCAGTGTTTCCTCAAGGTCGTTGAGCCGCTGCACGAGCTTTTCCGCTTCGGCGATGACGTTCGGTAGCGGAGCCCGCGGCTCAGCGTTGACCTGCGGCGTGCCGGGCAGAATGAACGGCAACACGCCGGCAGCGATCAGGGCGGCGGCGGCGTACGGCAGCGCCCGCGGCGTGCGGTACGGCACCACGTCCGCCGGCCTGACCCAGTTCAGGTGGTGGAGCGCGTCGTCGATCTGGAGGCGGTGCAGGTCGCCGGCGTCGGACTTGGCGAGGAAGTCGAGTGCCGTGGCGGACCGGTCCTTGAGCCGGTAATGGGCGTCCACGGCGGCGGCGGCGGTTTGCCAGCGCTGACGCCAGAGCAGGCCGACGGCCAGCCCGGCGAGCAGGCCGGCGAAGAGGGTCACGTCAGCGACCCACCACGACGCCGTCCCGGTCGTCCGCCACCGGACGAGCGTCAGGGCCGCCGCGGCGAGGCCGCCGGCGAGCAGGCCGTAGGCCGCGGCCCGGGCCGCGAACGCGAGCCGCTGACGGCGGCGGACCGGGGCCAGGGCGGTCTGGATGGTCGTCGGCATGGTCGGACACTCCCCGCGGACCACGGGCGGACCTGACGCGCAAGTGTAACCGGCCGCCGCGCCCTTCGCAACTGGGGAGTTTGTAACAATTTGTCGGAACCGTCAGCGACCGATCACTCCTTCGCCGCGATCGTCGCCGCCAGCGGCGCCGTCCAGTGCTTGACGTCGGGGTTGTAGTACAGGTAGGCCCGGCTCGCCGGGCCGTGATACTCGCCCGGCACCAGCGCCCGCACGTCCAGGCTCAGGTCGATGGCCGCGTTCGGGGCCAGGTCCCGCCAGTACAGCACCAACTCCCGCCCACGGACCTCGAACGCCCCGATCCGCCCCGGCTTCGTCCCGTTTTCCCGCGGCCGGGCCAGGTCCTTCAGTTGGGCGAAGTCGTCCGGCAGTTTCAGCCCGGCCGGCAGGCCGAGGATGGCGACCGCCATCCCCTGCCCCTTGCCGCTGACGTTCTCCAGTTTCACCCGCAGTTGCGCCGCCTGTCCTTCCGCCAGTTCGGGCCGGTCCAGGGCCGTCGTCAGCCGGACGGCACAACCATCGGCGCTCGGCGGCTGGAGCGTCTGGTAGCTCCAGGTGAGCGTGTACGGGAAACTGTTCTTGCCGCTCATCTCGACGCGGACTTCGTTCTTGCCCGGCTTGAGCTGGCTCTCGGGGTCGGGGACGGCGACCGTCAACGCATCCTGCACGCCGGCGGCGAACGCGAGCTTGCCGAGCACCCGGCCGCCGACGGCTAGCGACAGCTCGCCCGCCTCCGGCGTCTTCTTGTTCGCCTTGGTATAGGCGATCAGGGCCTTGAGCGCCAGGATGGTCGATTGGGTCGAGCCGAACCCGCCGTACCCGCCCCGCTGCTTGCCGATCCAGCCGACTGCCGACCGCACGGCCGCGATGAACTCGGCCGGCCGGTCGGCCTTCAGCCAGCCGAGCACGGCCAGGGCCGTCGTCTCGATCTGGAGGGTCCGCCCGGCCGAGCCGGTGATGCTCGTCTTGGCCCCGTCCAGGTAGCCGTCCTTGGTCAGCTTGCCGGCCAGGGTGCGGAGGATGGCCACCGCCTCGTCGGTCCGGTCGCGGTTGAGCAAGGCGTTGGCAACCAGTGCGAGGAAGTACGGGTCGGTACTCGTCTTCGCCTGGGCGGCCAGGGCGTTCAGTTCCCTCGCCACGTCGTCGTCCTTGCCGCCTTCGGTCAGCGCCCAGACGATGTAGGCGTTAGTGACGTCGTCCGGGGCCCGGCCGAACGTATCCAGCGCCTGCGGGTTGCGGGTGAACCCGCCCTTGCCGTCACGACGAGCCAACAAGTAATCTCGCGTCCGCTTGAGCAACTGCGGGTCCACGTCGCTGACGCGGGCCATGTCGCGGAACTGCATCAGCCCGTATGCCGTCAGCGCCTCATGGGCCGGAGCCTGACCGAACCACTCGAAGCCCTCCCGCTTGCTCGCGGCCGGCACCTCGAACGAGGTCAGCTTGGCATAGCCGCGTTCGAGCAGCGCCTTGGCCCGCTTCATCGCCTCCGGGTTGGCCTGGTCGCTCTCCTTGAGGTACTGGAGGACGAGCGCGTTGGGGTAGTTGGTGGTCGAGGTCTGCTCGAAGCAGCCGCCCGGCTCGGCGAGCAGCGCCTCCAGTCCCTTTTGCAGCTCGGCCAGCGTCGAAGGGTAAACGCTGACCTGGCACCTGAGCGTGCCCGGCACCCACGTCTCGGGCAGCACGACCTCGTGCCGGGCCGTGCCGTTGAGCACGTCGCTGACCGTGCCGATAATCGGGAATCCCTCCGGCACGACCGGCACCGTGCGGACCACGGCGTCATCACCGAACGGGTCGCACCGACCGGTCAGCCGCAACTCGGCCGTGCCCTCGACGATGCTCGGCCGGAGGCTGAACACCCGGCGCGACCTCTGCTGCGGGGCGAGGGTTACGCGGTCCTCGGCGCCGCCGCGGGTCAGGGCCAGCCCCTTCGGGTGGGCGGTGATGGTGACGGTGCGGGAGGCGTCGGTGTCGTTGGCGAGCGTGACCGGGACGTCGATCCGGTCGCCGGCGGTGACCTCGACCGGCAGCTTCGGCTCGACGCTGAACGGCTGGCGGGCCTCGACCTCGGCCTTGGCCGAGCCGAGCCGGCCGTCGAGGGTGTGGGCGAAGGCGGTGACCTGGAAGGTGGTCACCGAGTCACACAGGTCGAAGGAGACCTTGGCCTTGGCGTCGGGCAGGACGAGCACGGGGTGCCAGTAGAGCGTCTCGGTGAA
>DASXAN010000119.1:0-2280 GCA_036406755.1 Gemmataceae bacterium | reverse complement strand
AACTCGGTCGGGCGGTACTCGGTGTCGAAGTCGAGCGTCCCCAGCCCGCCGAGCCACGTCACGAACCGGCCGACCTCCTGCCGCACGTCGTCCACCGTCATCGCCCGATCCAGGGCCGCCTGCGTCAGCACCTGGTCCTCGAACGCCCGCAACAGCGCCGCCCCGCCGGCGGCCGACAGCCGGCTCTTCGTGGCCGTGTCGTGTGCCGGTACTTGCTTCGCCGGGTGTTTCAGCGTCTTGACGACTTCCCGCCCGAGTTCGATCGTGGACGCGGCGAAAAACTGGTCGCCGACCGACGCGAAACACGGGCTGAAATTAAATCGGATGTTATTCACGTCCCCGGCCAGGGAGCCGTCATCCGGGAACCGGTAGCCGACGAGCTTCACGTCATCGACCGTCTCTTCCACCAGCTTCAGTTTCGCCTGCGAGCCGATGAAGAGCGCGACCGCCCGAAGCAGGCCGTTCATCGCCTGGCCGAAGCCGGGATCGCGCATGCTGACGCAGTAGGCGAACGCCGGGATCGTCTGCTGCGGGTGCTTGGCGTACCCGGCCTTCGCCTGGGCCGCGGCGACGAACCGGTGGTACGGCCCCGACTGCGTCAGAAGTTCGCTCAGCTTCCGCCCGGCGAGGAACCGGCCGAGGTTCTTCTCCGCCTGATCCAGCCCCTTCCGCGGACCGTCGGTCAGGAGCTTGTCCCGCTCCGTCCAGAACTTGCCGAGGTCGAGGTAGAAGCTGGTGGTGAAGAGCGTGTCGGGCGGCTCCAGCGGCGGCAGGCAGCCGGGCTGGTCGGCCGGGGCGAGATGCAGCCCCTGGCCGGCTGGCGTCGCGTCCCGGCCGTGGGGCATGCGGAAGGTCGTCATCCAGGTGCCGTCCGGCTGGCGGTAGGCACCCATCGCCAGGAACGGCGAGTGGCCGATCACGTCGAGCAGACCGCCGGCGAAGATGAGCTGGGCGGGGTCGGCCTTGGGCCGCTTGAAGAACTCCTTGCCCTCCGGCGACTCCTGGGCCGGCTTGAGGTTGACCCACAGCGACACCAGCGGGTTCGGCGGCAAGAGCTTGCCGGCGTCGGCCGGGCCGGCCACTTCGGCCAGGCTCTCGAACCGGCCGTTGATGTACAGGTCCAGCCCGCGGTGGACGGCCTCGGCCTTGTTGGACACGAGGACGGCCGCCCCGGCGCGGGCGACGTGCAGGTCGTTGCCGACGTGGACGATTTCCAGACCGCGGTAGCTGTCGGTCGTCGGCCGGTCCTTCGAATCCTGCCGGGCCAGCTCCTGCTCGACGACGCCGAGCACCAGCCGCAGCGCCCGCTTGACCAACTCCTCGTCGGTGCCCTGGACCACGAGCAGCGCCGGGGCCTGGCCGCCGCGCTCGAACTTGGTGGCGAGGACGACCCCGCCGCCGGCGAGGCGGTCGAGCAACTCCGGCCAGGGGGCGCCGAGGTCCTTCTCGTAGTAGGCGATCAGGTTGGCGACCCGGCGGGCGCCGGTCGTCTGGAACGCCTCGCGGACGGCGGCGAACTGGCCGAGTTCGCGGACGGCGTCGGTGGCGAGGACGGCCTCGACCAGCTTGCGGGGCGAATCGAC
This sequence comes from Gemmataceae bacterium, assembly GCA_036406755.1. GTDB lineage: Bacteria > Planctomycetota > Planctomycetia > Gemmatales > Gemmataceae > DASXAN01. The sequence goes on along the minus strand of DASXAN010000119.1, from coordinate 697 downwards.
GCGCAGCGCCACGTCGGCCTGCCGCGGCACGAGGCGGAGAGGGTCGTCGGCGGCCCGGGCGGCGGGGACGAGGGCGAGGGCGACGCAGGCGGCGAGGAGCCGGCGCATGGCGGTGACTCCGGGGGCGGCGGGCCGTGCCGGGATGGGCTGTCAGCGCCGATTGTACTTCACCGGCGGGGGGAAGTGTTTCAAAAAACGGCCCGTCCGGGCGCGCCGGCCATGACGATTCCGCACGGACTGCCGACCGGGGGCGATGCGCGACCCCGGTGGAGTTCCAGTGATACCGCCGATCCCCGATATGAATTGACTCACCGCCGCCGCGGGTCAGGATGCACCGGGTCGGACTGACCGCCTCCAGGCCGGCGGCCGCAGAATCGGCGCAATTGTTGCACATGTCGGCCGCCCAGATTGTTGCGCAGCGAGTTTCACATGGGCATCCCGGTCGTCACCGCGATTTTGCTGGGGATTACGCTGCTGGGCATCGCCACCCCGCGGTTCCCACACTTTCCCCGGTGGGAAGGGCGGTTCCCATTCGGCCGCAGGTCGGCCCCGGTACGGGCGTGGCGGTCGCGGGCCGTCAACGACCTGTCCGCCGCCGAAGACCTGCTCGACTGGCTCGAAGCCGGCGGCACCGCCGAGCGCGAGTTGGTCATCCTCGGCAACTCGTCATTTGAAGTGCACTGGCGGTAAACCCCGG
>DASXAN010000118.1:0-4507 GCA_036406755.1 Gemmataceae bacterium | reverse complement strand
CGTCGGCAGCGTCTCTAGGAACCGGTCGAGCGGAGCGTCGGCCGGGGCGTCGGGGATGAGGTCGCCGATGGTGTCGAGGACCTGCCCGCGGGCGGCGGCCCAGTCCCGGACGAACTCGGCGAGCAGGACCGCGTTCAGGTGCCGCAGGTAGATCGTGTCGTTGCGGAGGTCCGCCCGTGGCGGCCGGACCATGCCGTCGATCATCTGCGGCGGGTTGGCGAAGTAGTGCTCGTCATGGGACCGGGGCATGGCGAAGGTGACTGCGAACGCGGCACTGCCCACCCCCCGGCCGGCCCGGCCGGCCCGCTGCTGGTAGTTGGCCGGGGACGGTGGTACGTTTCGGAGCAAGACGGCCTCGAGGTCGCCCAGGTCAACCCCGAGTTCGAACGTCGTCGAGCTGCTCAGCACATTGATCTGGCCGCCGGCATCAGGGTGGTGGCCGTCCTGGAACGCGGCCTGGTAGACGGTCGCGAGGTGCGGCCCGAGCTGTGCGGTGTGCTCGCGGGCGACAAGCGGGACCGGGCCCTCGGCCGGCAAGATGTAGTTGCGGCGGTAGTGGTGGCCTGCCAACCGCTCCGCCGGGTCGGCCGCCTCGAGCCGGCCCATGCAGCGGAAACTCGGGCAGACTCCCAGCACGTTCACCGCGGACCACTGTTGGCAGTTCGAGCACACGTACCAGGGTCCGCCGGGACGGAACCAAAGACTCCCCCACCCGATTTGGTGTCCGACCACGCCGGAGGCCACGGTGACGCGGATGAGGGCCGGGCTCGCTGCCGACGTCAGAGCCACCCACACGGCGTCGAGTAGATCACGGACGTCGCCTTCCGTCGGGGCCGTGCGGCCGGCCCGCCGGGCGGCTTCCTTGAGGACGCGGCCCAGGAACGCGGACCGCCGCTGCAACTGCGGCCGCCGCTCTGGGCTGAACCCGTGCAACTGGTACTTCCCCGCCTTGCGTTCGCTGCCCTTGGCCTCGGCCGCGTGTTCCCCGGCCTGGTAGCCGAAGGCGGGGTCCGTGGCCGTCACCTGGTCGGGCATGTTGACCACCTTGTCGTGGCGGAGCGTCTGGAGCAGCACCTGGGCGACGTCGTCGACGTGGTCGGGACCGATGGCGGTAAGCAGGCCCGGGGGAGGCGTCCACCGCTTCCTGAGGTCCACCCCACACGCGACCAGGGCGAGGGCTTCGAGGGACTGCCGGCGGCCGAACGGGACGCAGAATTCCGTGACCACCGCCCGGGCACACCGGGCCACCCACTGCCCCCGCGGCAGGTCCCGGGAGAAGAGGTCTTCGTCCTCGGCCAGTCGCATCATCCGGCTGATGAGGGTCTCCGCGTCGGTCGTCCCGCCCAAGCCGGCGGCCGACTTCACGGCTGCCCGGTAGATGAGCCCGCGAACGATCTGCTCCTGGTTGGTGTTCTCGAAGTAAGGGGCGAAGTAGGCCGCGGACTGGCGGTTGTCGGCGAACGCCAGCAACTTCCGCCCCCGGCCCGGGTGCTCCAACGCCTCCGGGCGGGCTGGCGGGATGGTGGCTTCCGGGAGGCAGCGGTAGAAGGTGCCGGCGACGACCGACTGGGCGGCCTCGGCGTCGGCCCGAACGGCGGTCACCGTATTCCGCCCGCCGCAGCAGACGCACACCGAAAGTTCACTCTCGGTCTGTACCTGCCAGACGCGGACTTCGTCGTCACTCGGCTCATCCCCATCGAGCGGCCGGTAGCGGCCGGTCTGGGGGTGAAAGGCGAACGCCGGGAACTGGCCGCCGTCGTCCTCAGCTTCGTCGGCCTCGTCGTCCGACCGGCGGTCCGGCGAAGACCACGTCACCCACGTCGGTCGCCCGTCGGCCCGGCCTGCGGTCAGTAACCCGCCGCCGGGTTCGGCGACGGCCGTCCCGAACAGGTAGGGCTGACCACATTTCCGACAGGCCCGCAACTCCAACGCCTTTCGGCCGTCGGCCGTCTCGCGGACTGGGTCCAGAAACAGGGTCGGGGCGGCCCCGCTGGTCCCCGGCCCGAGGGCCACGTAGCCGCCGTTCAACCCGCGGACGAACAGGTGGTATCGGCACGGGACGAGGCGGGCGTCCCCGCCCGGAACGCGGGCCAGACTGCTTACCCGCACCAGGCCGCAAAGTTGATCAACAGCCGTTTGGTCTTCCCGGTCGAACACGAGGGCTGCCGCCGCCCGGAGGTCTCGCGGGACGGCGGCCGCGTCCCGGAGTTTCCGGATCCGGTCGTCCTCCCGAAACACACGGTACAGCCCCTCTTCGACCTGGGTCGCTCCCAAGGCCGCCGCCTCCCGGACGGCCGGGGCGGAAAAGCCCGCCGCGGTGAGTGCGGCCGACAATTCCTCAGTCCACCGAGCCCCTGGCTGGCACGCGGCTTCGACCGCGGGGTGTGTGTAAACGGCCGGGTCGGGCTCCGTACCTCCCTTAGCCGGAGCGTGCTGGGTCTGGGCAGCGATCAAGTCGTCGTCGTCGAAAGGTGCGTTGAACAGGGTGCGGGCGAAGTCGAGCACTTCGGCCCGGCGGGCCGGCGTGTCGATGCCCAGGGTGGCACTCGTGGCGACGTACTGCGGCGGACGGTCCGCCGCCCCCTTGACCCGGGCGACCAGCCGACGGACGAGGAGGGCGACCTCGCCCCCCTTGGTGCCGGCGTAGGTGTGGGCCTCGTCCACCACTATGAACCGCCACGGGCCCTGGAACAGCGGGGAGTCGTCGACCCGCAGCAACAGGTACTCGAGCATCGCATAGTTGGTGATGAGCAGGTGGGGCGGCTGCCGCCGGAACACCTCCCGCGAAACGACCTCGTTCGACGGGGCGGTGTCGTGCATCCGCCGGCCTTCCCGCTCCGTCTGGGGGGTGACCTGGACGTTGATGTACCGTCCGAACCGAACCTGGGGCACGGCCGCGAGGATCCGCCGCAGGTTCTTGAGTTGGTCGTTGACGAGGGCATTCATCGGGTACAGCAGCAGGGCGTGGATGCCCGGCTTGGGGTCTTCGAGAATGCCCGCCAGGATGGGGGCCAGGAAGGCGAGGGTTTTGCCGCTTCCCGTCCCGCTGGAGACGATGACGTTCCGCCCGGCCCGCAGCCGCTCGATCGCCCGCACCTGATGGCGGTAGAGTGGGCGGTCGGCCGGGGAGAGCAGCGGCAGGCTGGCCGCCGCCCTGGGCAGCACCCCACGCTTGATGAGGTCGGTGACCGGAACGTCGCGGACGTACGGCGCCAGACCGTGGAGGTAGGGACCGCGGAACAGCCGGCCCGGCTCCCGTAGCCCGGCGGCGAACTGGTCGCGGAGGTCGCTGTGCGGCTCCGGGAAAGAAAACGTCGTCTCCAGATAGCGCCGGAACTGGGCCTCGATCTCCGAGGCGATGCGGACCGGGTTGATCGGCACGGGGTCACTCCTTGGCCGCTTCCGCGGTGGTCTGGGCGGCGTCGACCAGCATCAGGATGCACTGTTTCACGTGGTCCGGGAGGCGGTCCCAGCGGCGGGCGACCCGGATGAGGTCGGGGTCGGTGATCGTCCGGGGCGACCGCGGCTTCGCTACGGCCACGGCGTGCCGGATTCCATCGGGGGCGGCCTCGGCGGCGGCCGCGGGTGGGGCTGCCGGTGGAGGCACAATTCCTGCGTCCGGCCCGGTCGGCGGCGAGACGACAGCGGCAACAGGCGGTTTGGGAGAGGTTGGTTCGACAGGGGCGGTAGCCGGTGCCAGCGGGGATCGCATCACTGCCGGTTTCGGGGCGGCCAGCGGGCGGCCGAGGACCGTCTCCAGTTTCTGGGCGACCATATCCAGTGTGAAGCGGAACTCGTCCCGGGCGAGCACCCGGCAGAGCCGGCGGTCCCAGTCTGCGGCCTGCTCTCGCGCCGGCCCATCCGTCCGGGTGTCGTACAACAGGCGGGCGACGAGCAGGGCCTCGACGGCGTCTTCGAGGGACGGCCTCTCCTCGACCGCCCGCACTAGGTCCTCGAGCCCGGCGGCCAGGTGCTCGGGCCAACGGCGGTCCAGGGGCGGTGGCGGGTCCTGCCCCCAGAACAGGCTGTCCCGCCACTCCCGCTGCTTGTCCAGCGGGAACGCGTCTTGGCTGATCAGGTTGTCGTTCCGGCGTTTGATGTCCCTGAGCTCGAAGACCGAGCACCGCAACATGTCCCTTTGACAGGTGGCCTCTGCCAAGAGGTTGGGGCGGACGCGGAGGTTGCTCAGCAGCGTACTCATGGGGCAACACCGGGTGCGAAGTCGTGCGGGTGTCAGGCGGCCGAGGGGATGCGGAACCCCAGGTTGAGGGACTGGATCCAGGTCGGTTCGGTCGGCCAGCGAACCGTGCCGAACGGGTCGGTCTTCAAGTTCTTCACCCCCGCGGCCTCGACCCGGAGGGTGAGGTGCCGGTCGAGGGTAAATCGCGCCGTCACCCAGTTCTCCGCCCGGTCGATCGGGACGGTGATCGCCCGCAGCAGTCGCCCGCCCGGTTGGCTGGCCGGGTCGTCCTGGTCGCAGATCAGGAGGCGGGCGACGCCACTCGCC
>DASXAN010000117.1:0-3878 GCA_036406755.1 Gemmataceae bacterium | reverse complement strand
CAGGTACTCGTCCCCGGGGGTCACGTCCGGTGTCACCCGGTTTTCGAGTTGCTCGACGGCCAAGCCGACCGTTGACCGGTCCGACCGAGCGCGCGAGGGCCTCCGGGAGGCCGGCCGCGTAGACGGGTACCCTTTTTTCCGGGACAACCAAGAGAATGGGAACCGCATGACGCGCTCCTTCATCGGCGGCGTGGTCTGCGGTACAAGGGCGGGCGCCTGTCCCGGCGCGCAGACCGAGCGCCCGGGCGGGTCCGGGGCCGGTGAGGGGTTGCTCGGCGGCAGAACCTCACCGGCCGCTTTCGTCCGTCTCGTCGAGTCCGGGCCGCGGCCGCGGCCCCCGTCCGAATTGATGAGTCGTCACCCCGGGGGCGGCGGGCCGGCCCGGCCCAGCCGGGACTCGGCCTCCGCCTGGAACCGCCGCAACTCGTCCCCGAGGGGTTTATTCTTGTCCAGCAGCGCCCGGTTCTTCGCCGCCCAGGCGACGGCCTGCTCGTACCGCCGGCGGGCCTGGTCTGCGTCGCCGAGTTGGTGGTGCGCCATCGCCAGGAATAGCCAGTCGAAGGCGTCACCGCCGTGCCGCAGTTCCGCCGACTTCTCCAGCGCCGCGACCGCCCCGGCCCAGTCCCCGGCCCGGTAGCGGGCCACGCCCAGCGTGTTCCAGTACGCCCCGGCGGCCGGCGCCAGCTCCACCGCCCGCCCGGCCAGGGCGACGGCCCGGCCCGGGTCGCGGACGGCCGGCTCCGGGCAGGTCGCCAGCAGCCAGGCGAGGTCGTTGTGCACCCCCGCGTTCTTCGGGTCCGCGTCCGCCATCTGGCGGTAGGCCGACTCCGCCTCCCGGAACCGGCCGGTCGCCGTCAGCAACCGCGCGAGGCCCGCGGCGGCCGCCGCCGCGGCCCGCCGGTACTGGACCACCGTCGGGAACTGGGCGGCCAGCCCCTCCTGGCCGTCCCGGGACTGACGGAACGCCCGCTCCGCCTCCGCGTTCCGCCCGACGGCCGCCAGGAGGCTGGCCAGGTGGTGTTGCTCCTCGGCCAGCTTGAATTGATACCAGGGGTTCGGTCGGGTCGTGGCCAGGTTCTCGTACAGGGCGACCGCGTGGCGGCAGGCCCCTTCGGCCTCCGAGAGCCGCCCGCCGGCGGCCAGCACCGCGCTCAAGCCGGCGTAGCTCATGCCCTGCCCGTCGTCGTAGCTGGGGCTGCCGGGGACTTCGGCGGCCAGCTTCTGAAACAGGGCCAGCGCCCGGCGGTGCAGCGGCTCGGCCTCCGCGGCCCGGCCGGTCTCGGTCAGCAGGTAGCCCAGGTTGTTGCGGGCGTTGGCGTTCCAGTGTGGGTAGAGCCGCTCGGTCGGGAACTCCGCCGCCAGCGCCTCCCACAGGGCCATGGCTCGCCGGAACGCCGGCTCCGCCTCCCGCGGCCGGCGGGCGTCCTGCAACAGGCTGCCCAGGTTGTTCTCGAGCCGCGCCCGCCCCTCCCGGTAGGCGGCCACGTCGGGCTCCCCCTCGGCCAGCCGGGCGTAGAGGTCCAGGGCCTCGCGGTACGCCGACTCCGCCTCGGGGAGGCGGCCGGTGTGCTGGGCCAGGGCGCCCAGGGAGAGTTTGACGCCGGCCAGTCCCGGACAGTACTTGGCCCCGTCCGCGGGGTCGGCGACCAACTTCAGGTAGTGGCCCAGGGCCCACCGGTACAGCCGCTCCTGGTCCGACACCCGCCCGGTCCGCAGGAGCCTGCGGGCCAGGTCGACGTGCCCGGCCGCCAGGTCGTACCGGTACTCCGGCCGGTCGGCGAACTCCGCCTCGGCCTTCGCCCGCAGGGCCAGCGCCTGGCGGTACTCCGCGTCCGCCTCCGCCGCCCGGCCGGCCTGGGCCAGCACGTGGCCCAGGTCGATGCGGCAGGCGGCGAGCCGCTGGAGGTCGGCGAGTTCGCCCGGGAAGTCGGCCAGCACTTGCTCCTGAAGGGCTAAGGCCTGTCCGAAGGCGGCCAGTGACTCCGGAGCCCGCCCGGCGCCGACCAGGGCCTGGCCGAGGTAGTATTGGTTCCGCAGCAGAGCCTGCCGGTAGCGGGGGATGGCCCGGTACTGGTCCGCCAGCTCCTGGTCGAGCCGCAGGGCCTCCCGGAACGCGGCCTCCGCCTCGCGGGGCCGGCCGGCGGCCCTGAGCAGGTCGCCCAGGTCGCTGTGGGTCGTCGCCAGGGCCTCCCGGTGTTGCAGGACGGCCGGGAATTCGGCGGCCAGCGTCTCGAACTGGGCCAGGGCCCGGCGGTAGGCGGCCTCCGCTTCCCCGGCTCGCTCGGTTTTTCGGAAGACGTAGGCCAGGCACCGCACCACCTGGCCGAGGACGGACCGGTAGTCGGCCCGGCGGGCGACGTCGTCCGGCAGTTTCTCGAGGGTGTCCAGGGCCTGCCGGTAGACCGCCTCGGCCTCCCGCGGTCGGCCGGTGTTCAGCAGTAGCCCGGCCAGGTTGACGGAGGCGACGACGAGCTCCAACGACCCGCCCGCGTCCCCGGCCGTCAGGGCGACGGCCCTGCGGAACAGGGCCTCCACCTCGCGGGGCCGGCCGGGCAACATGGCGCTGCCCAGGTGGGTGCAGCTGATGGCCAGCCGCCGGCGGTAGTCGGGCACGTCCGGGAACGCGGCCGTCAGTTCTTCGAGGTGGGCCACGGACCGGCGGCAGGCGGCCGCCACCCCGTCCCGGCGCAAGGCGCGGAGCACCGCGCCGTGGATCCGGTGGGCCTCGGCCAGGTCGGCCCGGGCGTCCGGCTCCAGCGCGCCGTCGGCCGCCAGGGCGTCGAGCAGGGCGATCGCCTGGCGGGTGGCGTCCTCCGCCTGGGCGTACTGGCCGAGGGCGTAGTAGATGTTCGCCAGCCGACCGTGGGCCCGCCCAGCCTCCCGGCGGACGGCCGGGTCGTCGCCCCGCTCCGCCAGGAACGCCTGGTAGAACGTCAGCGCGTCCTGAAGGAGCTCCCGCCGCACCTGCTCCATCTGCGGCACGTCGGCCAACCGCTCCTGCCCCACCCGCGTCAGCAGCTGGTCCACGGCCGCCAGGGCCTTGCGGAAGTTGGCGTCGGCCTGCCGCCGCGCCTGGTCGGCCGCGGCCCGCTCCCGGTCGATCAGGACGGTGTTGACGGCCAACCCCGCGACCGCCAGGGCCAGTACGACCACCACCGCCACCACCGCCGCCACCACCGCCTGCCGCCGCCGTCGGGCCCACCGGGCCAGCCGCTGCCGCACCGTCGGCGGCCGGGCCGCGATCGGTCGGTCGTCGAGGAACCGCCGCAGATCGTCGGCCAGCTCGCCGGCCGTGGCGTAGCGGTCCGCCGGCTCCTTCGCCAGCGCCTTGAGGGCAATCGTCTCCAGCTCGGCCGGCACGCCGCCGTCCAGCCGGTGCGGCGGCGGCGGGTCCTCGAAGGCGAGCGTGCGGAGGATCTCCCGCTTGTCCTCCCCGCCCACGGCCGGCCGCAGGGTGAGGAGCTCGTAGAGGGTCGCCCCCAGGCCGTACACGTCGGCCCGGTGGTCCACCAGGCCGTGCCGGGCCAGGGCCTGCTCCGGGGCCATGTACCGCAGCGTCCCCAACAGGTCGCCGGTCATGGTCAGGCCGGCGTCCGGGCCGGACCGGGCCAGCCCGAAGTCGGCCACCCACACCTTGCCGGCCGCGTCCACGAGCAGGTTGGCCGGCTTCACGTCCCGGTGGACGATGCCGAGCGCGTGCGCGTGCTCCAGGGCGTCGGCCGCGTCGGCGACCAGTTCGGCGGCCCGGCGGTAGTCGGCGCGGCTGCGGCCGCCCGCCGTCGTGTTGAGGCCGGCGACCGGTGCGGTGTCGGCGAGCGGGGTTGCGTGAGCGCCCCCAGAACTCCCGAACGTCACTGGCTCATGTTCACCCTCGGGGC
>DASXAN010000116.1:0-1599 GCA_036406755.1 Gemmataceae bacterium | reverse complement strand
CACCGATCAGTTGCCGGTGGGCCTCGTGGAACTCGGCCCACCCTACGATTGACAGCGGTCGGAGTTTTCAGCCCGGAGGGCGCTGAGGTAAAGCCCCGGTCGAGTCTTCGAGGCCGGGGTGCGACGGCCCGCCCCCGCCGCCCAATGTTGCCCGCCCGCGCCGCTTCCGGTAAATTCAGCCTAGGCCCACCCGCCCATCGCCCCCCGAGGCAGCCATGTTCGCCAAGCTGCTGGTCATCGCCGGCCCCGACCGGGGCAAGCGGTACGAAGTCGTCCCGGCCGTGCCCCTGGTCCTGGGCCGCAGCCGCGAGGCGGACTTCCGCCTGTCCGACCCCCGCGTCTCGCCGAACCACTGCAAGCTGTCCGTCCGCAACGCCACGCTGTTCGTCATGGACATGGACAGCCTGACCGGGACGGCCGTCAACAACATGTTCGTCACCGTCGAGTACCCGCTGCAACTCGGCGACACGTTCACCCTCGGCGGCACGACCATCCTGGTGCAGGACCCGGACGCCCCGGACCCGCCGGGGTGGACGGCCACGGCCGCGGTGGAAGAACCCGCCCCACCTCCGAAGCCGGCCGCGGCACCCGCCGTCAAGCCGGCGTCCCGGTCCGGGACCCATCCGGCCGCCAAGCCCGCCGCGAAGCCGGCCCCCGAGCCGGCCAAGGCGGCGTCCACGACCGACCTGCCCGAGAGGACCGAGCAGCTGCCCGGCCACGTCCTGTCCCACTACCGCGTCGGCACGCTGCTGGCCCGCGGCCGGACCGGGTTCGTGTTCAAGGCCCAGGACGAGAAGGCCAACCGGCCGGCCGCCCTGAAGGTCCTGCCGCCGGCGTACGCCAACGACGAGAAGAACCGCACGCAGTTCCCCCGCAGCATGAAGCTGGCCATGCCCCTACGGAACCCGAACGTCGTCCCGGTCGTCGGGGCCGGCAAGACCGGGCCGTACTGCTGGGTGGCGATGGAGCTGGTGGACGGCGAGAGCCTGACGGCCACCATCCGCCACATCGGCGTGGCCGGGTCGCTCGACTGGCGGCGGGCGTTGCGGATGGCCATCTACCTGTCCCGCGGCCTGACCTACCTGCACGAGCAGAAGGTCGTCTACCGCAACATCGGCCCGCAGAACATCCTCTGCGACGGCGAGGCGAAGATCCCGCGGCTGAGCGACTTCCTGCGGGCCCGGCCGTTCTTCGACCCGGTCGAGCCGGGCCAGGGGGACGAGATGCCGGACTCGCTGTTGCTCTACGCCGCCCCGGAGCAGACGCGGGAGGAGTCGGAGATCGACTACCGGTCCGACATCTTCAACCTCGGGGCGCTGTGCTATTCGCTGCTGACCGGCCGGCCGCCGTTCGAGGGCGGGTCGCTGGCGGAGACGATCACGAAGATCCGCCGGGAGAAGCCGGAGGACCCGAAGAAGTACCAGCTGGCCATCCCGAAGGCGTTCGAGGGGGTGGTGCTGCAGATGCTGGCGAAGCGGCCGGAGGACCGGTACCAGACGGTGGCCGAGGTGCTCCGGGACCTGGAGCGGGTGCTGAAGTACCAGGGGATGACGCTGTAAAACCCGCGGCGGGCGGCGGGCCGGGAGGGCGAGGCTCCTG
>DASXAN010000115.1:0-4484 GCA_036406755.1 Gemmataceae bacterium | reverse complement strand
GGTGATGGCGGCCGATGCGCTCTGCCGGGATTTGCGCCGCCGGCTGACGGGCGAACGGCCGTCGGACGACTCCTTCCGCCAGATGGGCAAGCTCGCCGACTTGATCCTGGCGGGCGGGTACGAGGCCCTGACCGGCGTGCCGGCGGACGAAATCCTGATGCGGTACGAGCAGCAGGCTTGAAGCGCGGCGCTGGTCCCCGGCCTGGCTCCGCTCGAGCGGCGTCGGTAAGGTGCTGAAACGCGAGCTGCGGCGGGAGCTGGCGTCGGTGGGAGCTGGCGTCGGCGTGAGCGGGCAGGTATCCTGATCGTGTTGGAGGGAAGCTAATGCGCCGGGAGCAGATTGAATCGGCCCTGCGAACCGCGCCTTTCAAGCCGTTCCGGCTGGTGTTGACCACCGGTGACGCACACGAAGTGCGACACCCCGAGATGGTTCTGATGATGCCGGGAACACTCATCATCGGCTATCCGGACCTGACCGAACAAGGCAGGGACCGGTTTGCCGTCATCGACCTGTCCCACGTCGCCCAAGTTGACCGGGCCACGCGGCCCGCGCCGCCGGGGAACGGGGCTGCGGACACTGCGGCGGAATGAACGAGCGAGCAAACTCAGGCGTCGGCTCCTACACGCGAGGCACACCGATGGAAACCCGACGGTCGTTCAACACGAAAGTCATCGGCTCGCTCATGGCCTACGGGCTGATCGAGACGCTATTCAGCCGCGACCTGTTCGCCGACGCGGTCAAGCCGGTCGTCCACCGGTGGATGGTGGACCTCAACGACCTGTGCCGCAGCCTTAAGGACGAGAAGCTCAAGGACACGGACTTCCAGGCCAAGCTGGAAGACCTCTACAAGCGGGTGAACCTGCCGGACCTCGTCAAGCTGGTGGACCTCGACCGGCTGACGAAGGACCTGAAGTACCCGGCGAAAGGGGCGGCGAGCCTGGCGGTCGATCTGACGAGGGTGTCAGGCCTGCCGTCGCGGATCAGCTTCGGCAAGCAGATCTTCGCCATGAAGAAGGGCCGGTCGGTCGTCCCGCACGGGCACGACAACATGTGCACCGGCTTCATCATCCTCCGCGGCACCTTCGCCGGCAAACACTACGACCGCGTCGAGGACAACAGCGACCACTACCTGATCCGGCCGACGATCGACCGGGCGTTCGGCCCTGGCGAGTGCTCAACGATTTCCGACCACAAGGACAACGTCCACTGGTTCAAGGCGGACGCAGACGGGGCGGCGATCTTCAACATCCACGTGATGGGCTACAACCGCGACAACCCGAACACGGCGGCCCGGGTGTACGTGGACCCGGACGGCGAGAAGGTGGCCGGCGGGCTGATCGTGGCGAAGAAGATCAGCTCGCGACAGTGCCATGAGAGGTACGGGTGAGGAGCGATCGGCAGCGCGCTAGCAACCGGCTCGGGCTACCGCCGGACTCCCCGACCAGGCTGCTGGTGCCGGCCGGGACGATCCCGGCCGGCACCGGCGGCGGATGGCTTACCGGAGGACGGCGAACCGGGGGACGTTGATCTTGTAGAAGGCCGCCTCGATGTACTCCAGGAACAGGACGAAATCGAGGACGAAGAAGTTATTCGCGTCCGAGACCTTACTCGTGTCGAAGGACGGGAACGTGGACCGCGGGTCCGTGACGAACGGGGCGACCCGTGAGAGGGTTGTGGACTGGTCGATCGGCGCTTCGACCGGGACGAAGCCCGGGACCAGGGCGTCGCCCAGCAGCGCGTTGAGCCAGGCCGCGTGGCGGGACTCGACCGACGCGAGGCCGGCCGCCACCGGGAAGTACTCCTGCGTCTGGGTGATGTTGAGCAGGGCCCCGTGGTAGAGCCCCGACCCGGTGTTCTCGAACGCCGCCGCCGCGTCCAGGAAGTCGTTGAACGTCGGCTGTGTCAGCTCGGCCATGTCGAGCTTCGGGGCCTTACGGATCGGGACGGGCAGCGGATTGTCCGGGTCGTCGAGCAGGTCCTGGATGACCCGGACGTGGTCGGCCTCGTCGTTCATGATCTCCTGGAGTAACTTGGCGGTCAGCCCGGTCACCTTCTTGGGGGCCGGCCCTGCCGCCGCCCGGGGTGCCGCCACGAGGCCCAGCGCCGGCACCGACACGGCGGAGATCGCCGCCGCGCGGGCGAGGAACGAGCGCCGGGAGGGGGTGTGCTCCGGGGCGCCGCCGGGGGTGTTGTTCGCGGACACGTCACGCATCACTTCGGTCTCCGATAGTGTGGTGGCCACCCGTCTGGGCGGACACCGGCCTGGGTCCGGTGGCGGGGCACACCGCCCCTCTCCCGCCGGGTCTCACGGGCGAAGCATCGAAAACGCATGGGCGGGGGCGGCGGGATCGCCGGCCGTTGCCGGGCGAATCTGGCGTCAGGAATCAGAACCGCCGGGCTCGTCGGGATTCCGACGCGCCGGCCCGTGCTCCATCCTGCCCGCTGAGGTCGAACTGACTACATCTTCTTCCCGCGCGGCCGCGCGGGCGGGCGAGTGCGGCGCTGGACGTGACGAAGCCGCCGCGGGGCGCGAAAGTTCCTTGAGCCCAGACTCGATCAACCTGGCCTCCGGTGTTGCGATCCGCTCGCCCGCCGGGCCCGACCTGTGGCTTCGGAAGTCCGGGTCGCGGTCGTCCACCACGCCATACACCAGGTCATCGAAGTCGATCTCGCCAGGGATGCCGGTCACTGTGGGCCGCCTCGTGTCCGGCCGGGCTCAGACGTTACTCCAGTTCACCGCCTCTCCTCGAGAGCCTCCGGCCGCAGGTGCGCGGAGCCGGGGCGGCGAGCCCAGGCCGCGGCGGGGACCGCTGGCCGAACCGGCGCGTGGGCCACCTCATCATGAGGCGCTTCCGGGGCGAGGGTCCCCATGGCGAGAGGCCAGCCGGACGACCGGCAACATCGCCGGCGGGCCGGCAGTCCGGCGCACCGGGGTAGATTAACACCCTGGGCGGCGAGCGATCTGTGAGGTCGGTCACCACCGGCCGGTTATTTCCGAAAATCGTCGGCGTGTTGTCAGGGGGGGCGGAGATCGCTCGCGGCAGTCTGACCCACAGCGGCGCGTCTTTCAACTCCCACAGCTTGCTCCGATCCCATCGACATGCGCGCAAGCGGAAGTGGCGAGCGCGGAGGACCGTCGCCGACATGCGCGGTCGATATGACGACGGCATGGGAGACTCGTCGCTGACGGCGCGGTGAAAGCTCGCCCTGGACGCCTGCGCGGCTGTCGGGGGGTCGATGACCGGCTCGGTCTGCTACCAGGGTGTTGGCGCGGACTTCAAGGCGAAGGGGGCGACCTACCGGAACCTGGCGGTGCTGGCCCGCCGCGGCTACTTTCAGCGAAGCGGCGAGGCGGCACGCCGCCTGCTACCGCGTGCTGCGCCCGGGGGGCGGCCCACGGCCCCGCGACCCGCGGCGGCGGGCCGACTGACCCAGGGCACCCGGCGGCCATCAAGGTCTTATGATGTGCCCGCCCGCTCTCGGTCATAGTCGGCGAAGGTCCGCCCCTCGTCGGCCAGCCGCTGCAACAGGCCCGCCGGCTTCCACACGTCGCCGTGCTGCCGCTCGAACTGCCGTACCCGGTCCAGCACCGTGCGCAGGCCGACCGTGTCGGCGTAGCACATCGGGCCGCCGCGGTGTGGCGGGAAGCCGTAGCCGTAGACGTAGATGACGTCGATGTCCGACGCTCGCAGGGCCACGCCCTCCTCCAGCGCCTTCGCCGCCTCGTTGATCAGTGCGTACACCGGCCGCTCGACCAGCTCCGCTGCCGGCACGTCCCGCTGGGCGATCCCGGCCGAGCGGGCCGTCTCCTCGATCAGCTTCGTCACCGCGGGGTCCACGGCCGGCGTGCGGCCGTCGTAGCGGTACCAGCCGGCCCCGGTCTTCTGGCCGTACCGGCCCAGCTCGTAGAGCTTGTCGGCGACGAGCGGGGCCCGTTGGCCCGGAGGATTCAGTTCCGGATACCCTTGCCGCACCCGCCAGCCGACGTCGATGCCGGCCACGTCTTCGACGGCGAACGGCCCCATCGCCATGCCGAATTCGGTCAACGTCTTGTCCACCGCTTCGACCGTCGCCCCCTCCTCGACCAGGAACTGTGTTTCCCGGAGGTACGGGAAGAACAGTCGGTTGCCGACGAACCCCCAGCCGTTGCGGACCAGCACGCCGACCTTGCCGAGGGTCTTGGCCAGGGCCAGCGATGTGGCGATGACGGCCGGCACGGTTTGCTTGCCGCGGACGATCTCCAACAGCTTCATGACCGGGGCCGGGCTAAAGAAGTGGTGGCCGATCACTTGGTGCGGCCGGGAGGTCGCCGCGGCGATGGCGTCCACGTCCAGCGTCGAGGTGTTGGTGGCCAGGATCGCGTCCGGCCGGGCGACCTTGTCCAGTTCGGCGAACACTTTCTTCTTGAGAGCCAGGTCCTCGAAAACAGCCTCGACGATGATGTCCGCGTCGCCGAACCCGTCGAACGAGAGCGTCGGCGTGA
>DASXAN010000114.1:0-5240 GCA_036406755.1 Gemmataceae bacterium | reverse complement strand
TCGGCCGGGTGGCGGGCGACGGCGTCGCCGTCCCGGTCGAGGCGGACCACGGCGGCGGGCCGGGCGCGCAGGCCGCGGTCGAGGTCGTCGGCCGTGAGGAGCACCCGCAGCCGGCTGTCGGAGACCATGTGGTCGAGGCGGTCCGGCGGGAAGGCGGGGTCGAGCGGCACGTAGGCGCCGCCGGCCCGCAGGACGGCCAGCAGGGCGACCACCACGTCCGGCGACCGGTCGAGCAGGATGCCGACCAGCACGTCCGGCCCGACGCCGAGTTCGCGCAGGTGGTGCGCCAACCGGGCGGACCGGCGGTCGAGCTCCCCGTAGGTCAGCGTCGTCCCTTCGAAGACGATCGCGACCGCGTCCGGGGTTCGCCGGGCCTGTCGCCCGATCAGTTCGTGCAGCAGGCGCGGGGCGTCCGGCCAGGCCACCGCGGTGTCGTTCCATTCGACCAGGAGCTTGCGGCGGTCGGCCTCGCCCAGCAGCGGCAGCCCGGCGACCGGCCGGTCCGGGTCGCCCGCGGCCGCCTCGAGCAGGGTGGCGAAGCAGCGGCACAGGCGGCGGGCGGTTTCGGCCTCGAACAGGTCGGTGCTGTACTCCAGGAGCCCTTCGAGGCCGGCCGCGGTTTCGGAGACGTAGAGCGTCAGGTCGAACTTCGAGGTCCCGGTTTCCAGGGCGTGGTGGCCGGCGACCTGGGACACCTGCGAGGCCCCGCCCGGGTTGTGGAGGACGAACATCACCTGGAAGAGCGGCGTGCGGCCGGGGTCGCGGTCCGGCGCCAGCTTCGCCACGAGCCGCTCGAAGGGCAGGTCGGCGTGGGCGAACGCGCCCAGGGTGCGGGCCCGCGTCCGGCGGAGCAGGTCGCGGAACGTCTGGCCGGCGGCGAGCTGCGAGCGGAGCACCACGGTGTTCAGGAAGCAGCCCACCAGCCGCTCCGTCTCGCTCTGCGTCCGGCCGGAGATGGGGGTCCCGACCAGGAGGTCGGCCTGGCCGGTGTACCGGTGCAGCAGGGCCGCGAACGCCGTCTCCAGGGTCATGAACAGGGTAGCCTGTTCCGCCGCGGCCAGCGCGTGCAGCCGGGGCGCCAGCGCCGGGGGCAGCGCGAAATGCTCGGTGGCGCCCCGGAAGGTCTGCGCCGCCGGCCGCGGCTTGTCGGTCGGCAGGGCGAGGACGGGCGCGGCCCCGTCCAGCTCCGCCGTCCAGTAATCGATCTGCCGGTCCAGCCGCTCGCCCCGGAACCAGTCCCGCTGCCAGGCGGCGAAGTCGGCGTACCGGATGGGCAGCGGCGGCAGCGGGGACGGCCGCCGCGCCGCCAGGGCGGCGTACAGCTGCCGCACCTCGTCCTGGATCACCTCCATCGACCACTCGTCGGAGACGATGTGGTGGACGGTGAGGAGCACGCGGTGCTCCCGCGGCGAGACGTGGGCCACCGCCGCCCGCAGGAGCGGGGGCCGGGCCAGGTCGAACGTCCGCCGGCCCTCCGCGCGGACCACCCGCGCCCACTCGCCCGCCCGCTCCGCCTCCGGCAGGGCGGCCAGGTCGAGTTCCGGCAGCGGCAGCTCGGCGTCCGGCACGGCGACCTGCGTCAGCCGCCCGTCGGCGTACACGAACGCGGTCCGCAGGGCCTCGTGCCGGCGTACCAGCTCGGCCAGGGCGCCGCGGAGGGCGAGCCCGTCGTATTCCCCCGGGAGGGTGACGACGTCGACGACGTTGTAGGCGGGGCTGTCCGGGACGAGCTGGTGCAGGAACCAGAGCTGCTCCTGGGAGAACGACAGCGGGGCCGGGCCGGCCTGGGGGCGGGCCTCGATCCGCGGGACCGGCTCGGCAACCGGCGGGCCCTGGGCCTCCGCCACCACGGCCGCCAGTCCGGCCACCGTCGGCTGATCGAACAGGTGCTGCACCGGCAGGTCTATGCCGAGTTCGTCCCGGACCCGGGACATGGCCTTGATGGCCAGGAGGGAGTGCCCGCCCAGGTCGAAGAAGTCGTCGTGAACGCCGACGGTCGCGCGGTTGAGGAGCTTGGACCAGATGCCGACCAGGGCCCGCTCGACGTCAGTGCGGGGACCCGGTTGGTGAGTGGTGAGTGGTGAGTGGTGAGTGGTGGAGGCGGACCGCTCATCACTCACCACACCGGGCGCGGGCAGCGCCTTACGGTCCACCTTGCCGTTGCGGTCCAGCGGCAGGGACTCCAGGCGCACGAGCCGCGCCGGCACCATGTACTCGGGCAGCAGATGCTTGAGGAAGTCGAGGATCTCCTCGTCCGCCGCGGACGCTCCCGGTTTCGGCACCAGGTATCCCACCAGCTGCCGGTCGCCGGGCGAGTCCTCGCGCGCCAACACGGTACAGGCCTGCACCGCCGGGTGGCCCCGCAGAGCCGCCTCGATTTCGCCCAGCTCGATCCGGTAGCCGCGGACCTTCACCTGGTCGTCGGTCCGCCCCAGGTACTCCAGCGCCCCGTCCGGCCGGTAGCGGGCCAGGTCGCCCGTCCTGTAGAGGCGGGCGCCCGCCTCGTCCGAGAACGGGTCGGGGACGAACCGCTCCCGCGTCAGGTCCGGGCGGTTGAGGTAGCCGCGGGCCACGCCCGCGCCGCCGATGTACAGCTCGCCGGCCGCGCCGACGGGCAGGAGTTCCCGGTCGGGGCCGAGCACGTACAGCCGGGTGTTGTCGATGGGCCGGCCGATCGGGATCGACCCCGTCCACGGGTCGTCCGGTTGCACCTCGTGGACGCAGCAGCCGACCACCGTCTCGGTGGGGCCGTACTCGTTGATCAGGCGGGTGGCCGGGGCGTGGTCGCGCCAGGGCGCCACGCCCTCGGCGGTAAGGTTCTCGCCGCCGATGACGAACACGCGGGCCAGCCCGGCCATTTCCTCCGGCCGGAGTTGCTGGCTCAGCAGGTCCAGGTGCGCCGGCGTGATCTTGACCAGGCTGCGGCCCCGCTTGCGGCGCAGCGCCGCCACGAGGGCCTGCGCGCCGACGTCCTCGGGCAGCAATTCGACCTGCCCGCCGACCAGCAGCGGCGGGTAGAGGCCGGTCACCGTCAGGTCGAAGGAGATGGAGGAATGGACCGGGACCGAGCAGCCGGGTTCCACGCCGTAGGCCTTGATCGCCCAGCAGAGGTAGTTGACCAGGCCGGCGTGCGTGACCATCGCCCCCTTCGGCCGGCCGGTCGAACCGGACGTGTACATCACGTAGGCCAGGTTGGCCGGGGCGGCCCCCCCGGTGGGTCGGCCGGCGGGCTCCCGCGCCACGGCCGCCCGATCGGAGTCCAGGCACACCACCCGGTCGCCGGCGTCGGGGAACAGCCCGCGACAGGCGTCCTCCGTCAGCAGCACCCGCACGTCGGCGTCGGCGGTCATGAACGCCAACCGCTCCGGCGGGTAGGCGGGGTCGAGCGGGACGTAGGCGCCGCCGGCCTTCCAGACGCCGAGCAGGGCGGCCACCAACTCCGGGCGGCGCCGCAGGCAGACGCCGACCAGCACGTCCGGCCCGACCCCGCGGCGGCGGAGCAGGTGCGCCACCTGGTTGGCCCGCTCGTCGAGGTCCCGGTACGTGAGCCGCCGGTCGCCGAAGGCCACGGCGTCGGCGGCGGGGGTGCGGTCCGCCTGCCGCTCGAACAGCTCGTGGGCGCAGAGGTCGGGGCAGTCCGCGTGCGTGTCGTTCCAGGCGTGGAGCAGCCGGTGCCGGTCGCACTCGGAGAGGGTCGCCGGGGCGGCCTCTTCCATTACAGTGACCACGCGATCATCTCCTTCATGACCTCGTTCGCCCCCGCGAAGATCCGCTCGGCCCGGCAGTCCGCCCACATGCGGGCGACGGGGGACTCGGCCAGGTAGCCGCAGCCGCCGTGCAGCTGGACGCACTCGTCCACGACGTGGAACTCCCGCTCCGTCAGCCAGTACTTGGCCATGGCGGCGGTGACCGGGTCGAGCCGGCCGGCGAGGTGGCGCTGGATGCAGCCGTCGAGGAACACCCGGCCGACGCGGGCCTCGGTGGCGCACTCGGCCAGCTTCATGCGGGTGTTCTGCAACTCCAGGAGCGGCTTGCCGAAGGCGGTGCGGTCCTTGACGTGTCGGGTCGTCAGTTCCACCGCCCGCTCGGTCGTGGCGGCGGCGGCCACGGCGACGGCCAGCCGCTCGTAGGGGAGCTGGTCCATCATCTGGAAGAACCCCTTGCCCGGCGCGGGGCCGAGGAGGCAGGAAGCCGGGACGCGGGCGCCGTCGAAGAACAGCTCGCAGACGTCCTGGCCGTGCCGGCCGACCTTCTCCAGCGGCCGGCCGGCGCGGAACCCGGCCAGGCCCCGGGTTTCCACCAGCAGCAGCGAGATGCCCCGCGGCCCGGGGGCCGTCGGGTCGGTCTTGGCCGCCAGGCAGACCAGGCCGGCCAGCCAGCCGTTGGTGATCAACGTCTTCGAGCCGGTGATGACGTATTCGTCACCCTCCCGACTGGCCACGGTCCGGATGCCCTGGAGATCCGAGCCGGCCGCGGGCTCGGTCATGGCGACCGCCGCCGCTACTTCCCCGCGGGCCAGGCGGGGGAGCCAGGCGCGCTTCTGCGGCTCGCTGCCGTGGGCCAGGACGTACCGGGCGACGATGTTCTGGATGCTGACGCCGAAGTGGACGCCCGCCCGGGCCAGCTCCTCCAGGACGACCGCCTCGAAGGCAAACGTCCGGCCGCCGCCGCCGTACTCCGCCGGGACCCCCGTCAGGAGTAGGCCGGCCTCGCCCGCCTGGATCCACGCCTCGGGGTCGGCGTGCCGCTGCTCGCGCCAGCGGGCCTGGCGGGGGACCAGTTCCGTCTCGATGAACCGCCGGACGGTCCCGCGAAACGCCCGCGTCGCGTCGGTCATCCACGGGGATTCGTACTCGGTGCTCATGAGTCGTGTGGCCCGGCTTTGGGGCGCGCCCGGCGCGGCCGCGAGGTGGATCGACGGGTCGCCAACGGCGTTCTCGGGCCGCGGCCGGCGCGGACCGGCGGCGCGGAGCCGCCGGGCGGTGGGCCGGCCCGCGGGAATCAACATGATCAGACTGTCGGATCGATCCGAGGCAAGCTTAGCCCATATTTGACGTTGCCGCCCTGGACTGGGCGGCCGGCTTACCGTTCGGTCAGTTTGAGGAGTGCTTCCAGGTACTGTTTCCACACCGCCGCCTTGGTGTGGGTGCCGTGGCCGATGGTTTCGGGGCTGATCGGCAGGACGACCGCCCGCCCGTTCTTCACCCGCCCGATCTGCCGCTCCAGGATGCCCAACTCTG
>DASXAN010000113.1:0-17040 GCA_036406755.1 Gemmataceae bacterium | reverse complement strand
GGCTGCTTCGTACTCCGCTCCCACGGCGCTCCGCCCCCGACAAACACCTGGTAGTACGTCCGCCCCGGCTCCTTCGGCGGCAGGACCGTCGGGGACAGGTACACCTTGGGCATCCGCGGAATGAGCTTCTTGTTGTGCTCGCTGTGCCACGGCTCGTCGAGTTTGAACTCCTTGTACAGCGCCTCTTCCTCGAGGTACGGCAGGATGGCAACCCGCCAGCTCAGCAGTGGCGTTTTGACGTCGGCCGCGTAGATCGCGTGGGCCGGCAGCTTGCCCTGGTAGGCGTCGTTGTAGTTGTGCATCGCCAGGACGATCTGCTTGAGGTTGTTCGACGCCCGCGCCCGGTCCGCCGACTCGCGGACCGTGCGGACGGCCGACGCGACGGCGGCGGCGACCTCGGGGCCGCGGGCGGACAGGGCCGGAGTCGTGACCTTGGCCCTGACACTGCCCTGGTCGCGGCTCACCGTGGCCTTGCCGACGGCCGCCTGGGCGTCCTGGAGCAGTTGCCGGACCAGCGCCCCGTCCGGGCCGGGCGGCGGCGGAGCGCCGGCGGCCCGGGCGAGCAGGTCGGTCAGCAGGCTCAGTCCGCCCTTGACCGCCTTCTCGCCTTCGGTGGCGGCGGTGGCGGACGGGAAGTCGGCCCGCAATTCGAGCGTCGCCTGCGGCCCGCCGATGTCCAGACTGCCGGACACCGACTCCGCCTTGAGCAGCGGCAGCAGCGTGTCGAACGGGGGCGGCGGCTGGAAGCCGGCCGGCAACAGCGGCAGCGCCCGGACGTTGAGCCCGCCGGCTACGGCTTTGCCGGCCGAGCGGTCGAGGGCCGGCCGGAGTGCTCCGGGCCGCGGCGGCCGGCCGACTTGCTGCCGCATGCGGTTGACCACCGCGGCCGCCTCGTCCGGTCCGAGGTTGGTGAAGGCCAGGGTGCGGTCGTCGAGCGGGATGAGCACTTCCCGGCCCCGGATGTGGTGCATCTCCAACCCGGCGGCGTTCGCCTGGTTGCCGAACGCCCCGTTGGCTGCGAGGACCTTGTCCTTGCTGTACGGCACCCGCGTCGTCATCAGGAACACCAGCTGCGGCGCCGGCGTATCCACCCGGACGAAGACGTAGGTGAACGTGGCAATGTTGCCAAGGGCCAGGCCCGTCTCCTTCTCGACGGCCGTCTCGAACTGCGGGTCGTCCTTGGCCAGAGCCGCCCGGAGCTGCTTGCCGAACGGGCTGTCGTACAAGTCCGCGGCCCGGACGTGCAGAAACGCGGCGGCGTCGGCCGGCACCAGCTCCTGCGACGGTGCCGGCGGTCCGGCGGCCGGCGCGGGGGCGGCCCAGCCGGCGGCCGGCAGCAGTGTGGCCCCGGCGATGGCCAGGACCGCCCGGCGAATCAACGTGGACATGGGACAACCCCTCGCCGTGGGAATCGGTGCTCAGAACCCGCCCGGGTTGACGACCTCACCCCCGGCCCGGGTGATCAGCGCCTTGAGCGTTGCCTCGGGAATGGTCGAGCGGATGAACCGCACCGACCCGTCCATGAACAGGGCGTTGAACCCGCCGGGGAAGTGGCCGCCGAGCTTCGGCAGCGGCTTGGCCGGGTCGAACGCCAGGTCGTCCGGCTTCGTCCAGACGACCGGGTCGGCCGCTTCCACGGCCATCAGCGTGTTCGACGTCCCGTCCGGAATGGCGGCAAGGTGGATGCCCTGCCGTTGGTGCTCAAACCCGGCCCCGTTGCCGACGAACACCTGGTAGTAGGTCATGCCCGGTTCCTTCGTCGGCCTGGCGCTCGGCACGGCATAGATCGGCGGCATCCTGGCGATGAGCGGCTTGTTGTTCGGGCTGTCCCACGGCTCGTCCAGCTTGAACTGGTTGTACAGGGCCTGCTGTTCGAGGTACGGCAAGATCGCCACCCGCCAGCTCAACAGCGGCTTCGTCCCGTCGCGGGAGTAGATGGCCTGCGGCGGCAGGGTGCCGTTAGAATCGTGGTACATGTGCATCGCCAAACCGATCTGCTTCAGATTGTTCTGATCCTTGGTGCGGTTGGCCGCCTCGCGGACCTTCTGCACCGCCGGCAACAAGAGGCCGACGCTCACCGCCGAGCCGGCCGCTGCCAGTGACGCCGGGCCGGGTGGCAGCGTCTCCTCCAGCCGAAGATCGGTGCCCTCCTTGCGGAGCGGCAGCGTCTTGAGGATGTCGTCGGCCTGGTTGATGGCCGCCACCGCGAACAGGGCGGCCGCGGCCTCCGGGAGCTGCCCGATCGGGGCCGGGTTCGGCAGATTCGGATCGTTCAGCTTCTTCTCCGCCTCCATCCGCACCTGGGCGAGGTGCTGGCGGCCCATGACGATCGCGGCCCGGGCCGCCTGCTCCGCCTCTTCGGCCGCCCGGGCGTCGGCGTACTTCAGCCGCAGGTCGAGGTGGGTGCCCTTGTCGAAGTCCGCGACGAAGGTGACGAGCTTCGCCCGGAACAGCGGGATGAACGGCTGCACCTGCGGCGGGGCCTGCCGCAGCGCCTCGGGCGGGATCATGCCGGCGTTGGCCGCGGCCACGAGCGGCTTGCCGGACGCCGCCAGCGCTAGCGCCGGGGCCAGCGGACCGTCGCCGGCCCCCCGCGGCTGCCGGCCGAGGCGGCGGACCGCGGCCGGCGAGCCGACGGCGAACAGCCGGTCGCTCGGTACATAGATCCCCGTCGCGCCGCGGTCGTCGGTGTAGACGTGATTCCCTTCGTCCTTGGCCTGGCCTTCCGTCAGCGACTTGAGCAGCCGGTCCTTCTCGAACGCCGCGGACGTGGCGATGACGACCACCGGCTCTGGGTCGCGGCGGTCCTCCGCCGTCGGCGCCAGAACGAACGCGGTGACCCGCTCCACGGTCGCCGGGGCCGGCACGAACCGGTCGTTGAACGCCTTCAGCGCGTCCTCGCCCGCCTTGCTTAGCAGCTGCCGCAGGTCGCGGAAGTGCTCGGACCGGTACAGGTCGGCGACGCGGACGTGGACGAACCCCATCGCGTCGGCCGGGACGAGGGCCAAGTCCGACGGCGTGGGGTCGGCGGCCGGGGCCAGGACGGCGGCGACGGCGGTGACGGCGACGGCGGCCAGCAGGCGGCGTGAGTGCGACATGACGTATTCCTCCGACGGCCGGGAGACGGGCGGTGCCGAATGCTGATTATCGCCCGGTCCAGCTGGCGGGGCAAGCGCGGGGGCCGCCGGGCGGCAAGCGGCATTCCCCCCCGCCGCGGACTGCGGTATCATCGCGGCCCACGTGGAGGGACCCATGCGCCGGATCGCCGTCATCAACCAGAAGGGCGGGGTCGGGAAGACGACCACCGCCGTCAACCTGGCCGCCGCCCTGGCCGAGTGCGGCCGCCGCGTCGGCGTCATCGACCTCGACCCCCAGGCCCACGCCACCACCCACCTCGGCATCGAGCCGGACGGCGAGCGACCAAGCGTCTACGACGTGCTGGTGAACAACCGCCCGCTGGCCGAGGTCCGCGTCGAGGTCGGCCCGCGTCTGACGCTGGTCGGCTCCGACATCAACCTGGCCGCCGCCGAGGTCGAGCTGGCCGGCGTCGTCGGCCGCGAAGTGATCCTCCGCGACGCCCTGGAACAGGACCGACCCGCAAGCGGGTACCCCGACACCGCCGACTTCCTGCTGATGGACTGCGCCCCGTCGCTGGGCGTGCTGACGCTCAACGCCCTGGCCGCGGCCGACGAGGTATTCATCCCGTTGCAACCGCATTTCCTGGCGTTGCACGGGCTCAGCAAGCTGTTTGAGACGGCGGCCCTGGTGGCCAAGCGGATCAACCCGCGGCTGCGGGTGACGGCCGTCATCGTCTGCCTGTACGAATCGACGACGAAGCTGGCGCAGGAGGTGGTCCGCGACCTGGAGGCGTTCCTGGAGCGGAGCCGCGGGCAGGCGGTGCCGTGGGCCGACGCCCGGGTGCAGCGGACCCGCATCCGGCGGAACATCAAGCTGGCGGAGTGCCCCAGCCACGGCCGGTCGATCTTCGCCTACGCCCCGAAGTGCCCGGGGGCGCTGGACTACCTCGACCTGGCGCGCGAGGTACTGGGCGAACCGGCCCTTGCCGCCGCATGACCAGAGGTCAGAGGACAGAAGTCAGAGGTCAGAGTAAGACGAGTGTGTGTCTGACCTCTGACTTCTGTCCTCTGACCTCTGATGGCCTTCCGCATCAAGATCGCCAGCCCGCAGGAGGTCGTGCCGCTCGACCGCGGCCGGCTCCGCGAGATCGCCCGCACCGTGCTGGACGGCGAGGGGATCGCCGCCGCGTCCGTCAGCCTGGCGTTCGTCGATAACGCGACCATCCACCGTCTGAACAAGCAGTTCCTCGACCACGACGAGCCGACGGACGTGCTCACCTTCCCGCTCAGCGGCCCGGGGTCGAAGACGCTGGAGGGCGAGGTGGTGATCGGGGCGGAGGTGGCCCGGGCGCAGGCAGCCGAGCGGGGCCACGACGAGCAGGCGGAGCTGGCCCTGTACGTGATCCACGGCGTGCTGCACCTGTGCGGCTACGACGACACGACGCCGCCCGCCGCCCGACGGATGCGGGAGCGCGAGCGGCACTACTTGCACCTGCTCGGCCTGCCGCCGATCGCTGATCCCGCCCTCCAGTAATTCAGGCCTGGTTATCAACTGCGGGCTGTGCGGGCTGTGGAAGCAGTGCGGGCCATGCGCCCTGGACAGCAGGGGAGAAACGCACGCGGGGAGCGGTATCCGGCAGAGTCGCCGCAAAGTACCCGACTTCACGCGATGATTTGCGTGACGGAGCTATTCCTCGGCGCTTCGCAGAAGCGTGCGAGTCAGTCACTCATCTGCGAAGCGCCGAGAACCACGGCTGCGGCATCACGGTCATGGCGGACAGGGTGTTGATGGTGCGCCATCACGACTCACGTCTCTGCCTTAGCACGGTCTGGATCAAGATTGCGGCGGCCGACGGTGCAGACCATCGGCTCTGACACGTCGGCGGCGGCCGGGGCGCGAACCGCGCCCCGGCCGCCGGCCGGCGTCAGTGCGGCGACACCGTGATGTGGTACGTGGTCCGGTAATCGCCCAGCGGGCCGGATGCAATGTTGACCAGCGTGTGCCGCCCAACCGGCAGGGGGTGGTACACGGCCGCCACCCCGACCGTCCAGATCGCCGACGTGGAATTCGCGCCGCCGCGATCCTGGGGCGCGGCGTAGACGATCGGCCGGTCGAAGTAGACGGGGCCGTACTGGTACTTCGCCAGCTCGTCGGCCGTGTCATCCATGAGCGTCTTGCCGTCGAGCACGACCCGGACGTCGGCGTTGTCGAAGAGGAAGTCCATGGTCGGTTCGTCGGGGACGTCTTGCGTCCCGTTGTCGTACGTCTCGCCGAACACCGGGTATGGCGGGGCCACGAACGGCGTGCCCGGCTTCAGGGTGACGTCGAACTCGTAGGTGCCGGGCGTCGTCCGGGCCGGCAGGAAGCGAACGCCATCGACCGTGTCGCTCGGCGTCTGCCCGCCCAGCTGGATGGCGACGGCCCACTTGGTGTAGAGTACATTCCACTCGTCGAACGACTTACCGTTCAGATGCGCGTTCGGCGGTAACAGCGGCCCGCACTGGGCGCGGGCGTCATGCGGCCCGGACGCCAGGGCGGCCACGACCAGCGCCACGCAAACACAGTCTTCGTCATGATGGTTGCCCCTTCGGGTGATCGACCCGGCTCAGCGGGCGGGCCGGCTGGATTGACAAGATACCTCGGATTGCCCTACTGCCGGCCCGGTCCGCTGCGGCACGCGCGTCGCTGCCGATCATCTTCTCTTGAGCCCGCAGTCACTGATGCGCCGCCGCTCTCAACTCCGAGAGCGGCGGCGGGCGTTGCTTCAGGGGAAGATGTCGTCGTTGCTGGTGGAGGCGTGGTTCCTCTTGATCTTGGTGTGCACGTACGTGAACGTCCCCAGGTCGTTGTCATCGACGCCGACGTAGACGCCGCCGCCCACGCCGTGCCCGTGACTACCCCCGGCGCCGGCCGCACCACCCTGGGCCCGATTGGCAGTGATCTTGCTGTTGCTGACGCTAGCGCTACCGGCGCGAACCGAGAGGCCGCCGCCCAGGCCATCGCCGCCGTTGCTGCCCGAGCCGCCGGCGCCGCCGATGGCCTGGTTGGCGGACAGTTTGCAGTTCGTCAGCGTCAGCGACGAGTCGTCCCCGATGCCGAGGAGGACGCCGGTGCCGTCGTCGATGCCGCCGCCCACGCCGTCGCCGCCGGCGGCCCCGGCGCCGCCGGCCCCGCCAATGGCCTTATTGCCGACGATGCGGGTGTTGCTGACGGTCGCGGTTGAGAACACGAGGTCGATGCCGCCGCCCGCGCCGGGGGCGCCGATGCCGCCCGCGCCGCCGGCCCCGCCCTGGGCGACGTTGCCGTCAATCCGGCAGTTGCTGATGAGCCCCGTCGCGGCGACGAGGGAGATGCCGCCCCCTAACCCGACACTGCCGGCGCTGCCGGACGCCCCGGCCCCGCCGATGGCCCGATTGCCGGTGAGCGTGCTGTTCGTCACGGTCACGCTCGCGGGCGTGGGACCCGTGAGGCAGAGGATGCCGCCGCCGCCGGTGGCGCTGCCGTTCGAAAGATCTTGGGACGGGACGGCCCCCGGGGCCAGAGGCGTGCCCAGGGCCAGGTTGTCGCACAGCGTCGAATTGGCAACATTCAGGATGCCGAAATTGTTGATGCCGCCGCCCTGCCCGGAACCGAAGTTGACGATGCCATCGCCGCCGGCCGCACCGATGGCGACGTTGTCGCTGAGCGTGCAATTCGAGACGGTCATGGTCGCCGTGAAGCTGGAATTGCTGATGGCGCCGCCCCCCGAGCTGGCGCCGGCGCTGCCGCCGAGCGCCTGATTGCCGATGAAGATGCTGTTGCTGATGGTGGACGAGCCGGTGGCGGAGAAAGCCACGTCGATGCCGCCGCCCAGGCTGAGGACGTCGCCATCGGCGGGGGTGCTGGGATTGTTCGGGCCGACGCCAATGGCCTTGTTGCCGACCAAGGCGCAGCTGCTGACGGTCAGCGTGCCGGACGACGTGTCCTCGATACCGCCGCCTAAGCCGCCGTTCGCCTGAATGTTCGGGTCGGCCGTGCCGATGGCCTCGTTGTCGCTCAACGTGCAGTTGCTGAGATTGAGGGCGGCGCTCCCCTCGAGCAAGATGCCGCCCCCGATGGGCGCCACGCCGTCCGTGATCGTCAGCCCGGAGATCCTCACGCTGGCGCTGCCGCTGACGTCGAAGATGCGGCTTGCGTGGTTGCCACTGACGGACAGCTTGTTCGCTCCGGGGCCGTCGATCGTCACGCTGTGGCTGACGGACAGCTGACCGCTCGTCAGCGGGATGGTGCCGTGCAGCCCGCCGGCGAACTTGATGGTATGGCCGTCACCGGCGGCCCCGACGGCCGCCCGCAGCGATCCGGCGCCGCTGTCGTGCAGATTGGTTACGGTGAAGGTGCTGGGCACGGTGCGGTCTTCGAGCCTTTCGAGGCCGAGAGTGACGCGGTGCCGAGGCCGGGACGGCGTACGCGGGGAAAGGACTCGACGCATGGTGCTGACCCCTTTCGGTGAAATGGACGGACCGCCAACCCGACGGAGCCGAGACACCCGGCTCCGCAACATACCGCTTGCCGTTCCGGGTGAGGCCGCGATTTTTCCCCCAAAAAGGCATCCTCCGGGTGGGCAGGCCACCGCGGCCCGGCGCGGCCGACGACGATGCGCCAGCCCCTGAGGGGTTAATCAACACGCCGTCGAGCAACCCATCACGTCGCGCACTTTTTATTGACCGTGGGCGCGGGACACGCCCCGACAGCTGATGCCGCTGAGCCGGCCTCGGACTGTCGGCGGAATCACTTTTCCGTTGCAACCGCGGCGCGGGCGGATTACCATCGACCGCTGATCGCAACAACCCCCGTGTCGGAACGACGCCCATGACCGCCGATGGCTCGGTGACGCACTGGCTGCGCCGCCTCGGTGCCGGCGACGCGGCCGCCGCCCAGCCCCTCTGGGACCGGTACTTCGACCGCCTCGTCCGACTCGCCGGCCGACACCTCCGCGGCGCGCCCCGACGGGCGGCCGACGAGGAGGACGTGGCCCTCAGTGCCTTCGACAGCTTCTGCCAGGGCGCCGCCCTGGGCCGATTTCCCCAGCTGCACGACCGCGACAACCTGTGGGGGCTCCTCGTCCTCATCACCGCCCGCAAGGCCGTCAATCTGGCCGTCCATGAACGGCGGCAGAAGCGGGGCGGCGGGCGGCTGGTGAACGACGCCACCCCGCCGGGATCGGCCGACTCATCCGCGACCGACGGCCCGATCGATCAGGTCGCCGGCCGCGAACCCACGCCGGAATTCGCGGCCCTCGTGGCCGAGGAGTGCCGGCGGCTCTTGGACCGGCTGCCGGACGCCGACCTGCGCCAGATCGCGGTCTGGAAGATGGAGGGGTATACCAACGCCGAGATCGCCGCGAAGATCGACCGGTCGGAGCCGACGGTCGAGCGCCGCCTCAACCGCATCCGCAAGCTCTGGCAGGAGGGGGGCCGATGAGCGACACGCCCCGGTCGAACGGACCGGCCTCGTTTTCCGACACCGCCATCGAGGACATCTGCGTCCGGTTCGAGGACGCCTGGAAGGCCGGCGGGCGGCCGGCGCTCGAACAGTACCTCGGCGACCCGCCCGCGGACCGGCGGACCGCCATCCTGGGCGAACTGCTGAAGCTCGACCTGTACTACCGCCGCCGCCAGGGCGAACGGCCGACCCCGGACGACTACCGGCCGCGGTTCCCGGCGGACGCCGATCTGCTCCGCCGGATCATGACCGACTCCGCCCCCGGCGAAAGCGGGGCCAGTCACAACGGCGGGACGGGATGCCCCGACCCGCCGCCGGCCCTGTCGCGCTACGTCCCGCTGCGGCTGCACGCGGAGGGCGGGCTGGGCAAGGTCCACCTGGCGCACGACGTGGAGCTGAGTCGCAAGGTCGCCGTGAAGCGGATTCAGGACCGCCTGGCCGACGACGCCGAGAGCCGTCGCCGGTTCCTGGCCGAGGCCGAGATCACCGGACGACTGGAACACCCCGGGGTGGTCCCCGTCTACGGCCTAGTGCGGGACGCGGACGGCCAGCCGTGCTACGCCATGCGGTTCATCGAGGGCGAGACGTTGCAGGAAGCGATCCGGCGGTCACACGCCGCCGACCGGCCCGGGAGCGGCCTGAGCCTGCGGCAGCTGCTGAGCCGGTTCGTCACGGTCTGCAACACCATCGCCTACGCCCACAGCCGCGGCATCGTGCACCGGGACCTCAAGCCGGCCAACGTGATGCTCGGCAAGTACAGTGAGACGCTGGTGGTGGACTGGGGCCTGGCCAAGCCATTCGACCATGACGCGGCGGCATCGGCCGGCGGCGAGGCGACGGCGGTGCCGGCGCCCCCGTCAACTCCGTCGTCCGCGGAGACGCCGGAGGGCGAGGGCGGCGGCACGCGAACTGGGGCGGCGGTCGGCACGCCGGCGTACATGAGCCCGGAGCAGGCGCGGGGCGACCGCGACCGGATCGGCCCGGCCAGTGACATCTTCGGCCTGGGGGCGATCCTCTTCGCCGTGCTGACGAACCGGGCCCCGTTCGAGGGCTTGAGTCGGGCCGACGCCCTGGACCGGGCGCGGCGGGGCGAGTTCCCCTCCCCGCGGTCGGTCCGTCGCGGGGTCCCGCCGGCGTTGGAGGCGGTGTGCCGGAAGGCGATGGCGGTGAATCCCCAGGACCGCTACCCGACGGCGTTGGCGCTGGCCGCCGACGTCGAGCACTGGCTGGCGGACGAGCCGGTGACGACGTACCGGGAGCCGCCGGCAGCGCGGGGTCGGCGGTGGGTGCGGAAGCACCCGCGGCTGGTGACCGGCGTGGTGGCGACGCTGGCCGTCGGGCTGGCAGCGGTCGGGGTGGTCGCGTGGCACAGGGAGCGGGCCCGCGCAGCAGTCTCGAGTGAGCGGGATCGGGCGGTGGCGGCGCGGAAGCGGACGCGCGAGGCGCTGGATGCAATGGTGTCCGGAGTCACTGGCGACGCACTGTCACGACAGAAGGAACTTACCCCGGAACAGCGGAAGTTCCTCGAAGCCGTGGTAACCTATTACGTCGAGTTCGCTGCCGAACCCGGGGAAGACCGCGAAGGCCGTGACCGCTTGGCACGAGCCAACTTTCAGCTGGGCAAGATCTACGCCCGGCTCGGGGAGAAGGAACAAGGGGCGACGGCGCTCGCCCGGGCCGTTGAACTGTGTGGAGGGCTGTGCGACGACTTCCCGGCCGTGTCGGAGTACCGAAGCGGCCTGGTTCGTAGCCGATACAACTTGGCCACCCTGCTCGTCGGTCTCGGCCGGGGAGCGGAGGCGGAGGCCGCCTTGCGTCCGGCCATTGCCGACTCCGAAAAGTTGGCCGCCGAATTCCCCGATGTCTGGCAATACCGGGAAGCCCTTGCCAGCAGCCACAATGCCCTGGGATTCGTGCTCGCCGGGCTTGGCCCGGCGAAACAGGCTGAGGCCGCATTGCGGACCGCCGTCGCCATTCAGGCCAAGCTGGCCGCCGACGTTCCCTCTATGCCGGAGCTTCGAGAGAACCTCGCCCGCTATCACAACGGCCTTGGTGACCTGCTGGCCGACCTCAGCCAGTGGGCGGAGGCAGCGGCGGCCTATCGGGACGCTCTGGCCGTCTGCGAGAAGCTGACGGTTGACTTTCCCCTGGAACCGGAATACCGCCGGGAGGTGGCGGCGAGCCATTTTAACCTGGGCAGCGTCTACGCTCGTTACGGCTGGTTGGATAAGGCGGAGTTGGATAAGGCGGAGCCGGCTTTCCGGGCCGGCCTAGCCGCCTTTCAGAAGCTGGTCACTGACTATCCGGGCATTCCGAACTACCGCCAGGACATGGCTAACACCCAAAACAGCTTCGGCCTCCTTCTCGCCCGCCTGGGCCGAATGGCCGAGGCGGAGGCGGCACTCCGCTCTGGCCTCAGCGTTCGCGAGAAGCTGACCGCCGATTTTCCGACCGTCCCGGTCTATCGCCGCGAATCGGCGGCGAGTCATCATAACCTCGGCATGCTGCTCGCCCACCAGGGCCGGCAGGCGGAGGCGGGAACGGCCATCAGGGCCTCGCTAGCCGCCCTCGAGAAGCTGACGAACGAATTCCCCCGCATCCCAGACTACGCCATCGATCTCGGCAACAGCTATTGCAGCCTTGGCAACGTGCTGGCCGAGTCGGGAAACGCCCGTGCGGCGCTGGAGTGGTACACGAAGGCGGTGACCCAATTGGAACCGCTGGTGGCAGCCGAGCCGCGCCGTGAATACGCCGGGCATTGTTTGCGGAACAGTCTCGTCGGCCGCGCTCGCGACCTCGCAAACCTAGGCCAGCACGCTGACGCCGTGCTAGTGTGGGATCGTGTCCTGACATTCAACAACGGCTCGGCCCAGGGGGCAGTATTCCGGCTGAGCCGCGCCGACAGCCTTGCCCGGGCGGGCCGGCCCGCCGACGCCGTTCGGGAGGCCGGCGAACTGGCCACCGCCCCCGGGGTGGCCGCTGACACCCTATACAACTGCGCGTGCATTTTCGCCTTGGGTGCCGGTACGGCGAATAATCCCGATGGAGATGCCCAGGCCGCCCGAGCCGTTGAACTCTTGCGCCTCGCCGTCGCCAAGGGCTTCAGCGACATCCCGCACCTGCTCAAGGACGACGACCTCGTCCCGATCCGCAAGCGGGCCGACTACGCCGACCTGCTCTGGGACCTCGCCGACTTGGCGGTGCCAGAGAAATGACAGTTGGCAATGGGAACCGAATGTAGCGCGCACAACCCGGCGGCGCCGCGGAAACTCTCCAGCCATCCGCCGCTAGAATGGCCCTGTGCCCGGAGAGCGTGCCACTGCCCTGGTTGTCCGCACCACCGACTGGAGCGAAACCAGCCGCATCGCCACCGTCTGGACCCGCGAATTCGGCAAGCTGCGCGTCCTGGCGAAGGGCGGTCGCCGGCTCAAGTCCAACTTCGAAATCGCCCTCGACCTCCTCTCCGTCTGCAACGTCGTCGTCATCCGCAAGTCGTCCGGCGGGCTGGACCTGCTCACCGAGGCCCAGGTGGCCGAGCGGTTCCCGAAACTCCGCACCGCCCTGCCCGCCCTGTACGCCGCTTACTACGTCGCCGAGCTGCTCTCCGAGGGGACCGAGGACGTGGACCCGCACCCGGCCCTGTTCGACGCCACACTGGCGGCCCTGCGCGAGCTGGGCGACGCCGGGCCGCAGACCGGGCCGCGGCTCGTGGCTTACGAGTTGACATGGCTGCACGAGCTGGGGTATAGCCCCGCGCTGGACGCCTGTGCCGCCTGCGGGAAGAGCGTCGGCGGCCGGCCGGCGTTCAGCGCCGCGGCCGGCGGCGTGGTCTGTCCGACGTGTGCCCCCGCGCAGCGGGAGCGGCGGTCGTTGTCGCCGGCCGCGCTCGCCGCCCTGCGGGTGCTGCGGCAGGACGGGGACGCCTGGCGTCAGGCGTGGGGGCCGGCCGTGCGGGCCGAGCTGCGGCAACTGCTCGGGCAGTACGTGACGTATCGGCTCGGCCGGCGACTGCGGACGCTGCCGTATGTGAGCGCGTAAGCCCACCCGGTGCCACGGGTGGGGTCGGCTGGGGAGGGAGCCTCATGCGGGTCAGTCGCACACGCGCGGGCGGACACGACCGGCTCCGCCGGCTGCTGCGCAGCAAATCCCAAGACTCGAGCACCAAATCCCAAGCCAGACCCCTTGGGACTTGGTGCTTGAGTCTTGGGATTTGCTGCGCAGCAGCCGCTGGTTGCCAGTCGCTGGAAAGCTCCCTCCGCCCGGTCCTGCCGGAGTCGGTCGGCAACTTCGTCTTCAAGGACGGCCAACTCCGGCCCGACGCCAGCCACGGCCGCGGGGCCGAGGACCTCAACGCCGCCCACGAGGTCTACCGGGCCGGCAACTACGCCGCCGCCGAGAAGGCGTTCCGCAAGGTGGCCGACAACACCCGCAACAGCCCGCTCATCGCCGAGGAGGCCCGGTTCTACGAGGCCGAGTGCCTCTACAAGCAGGACAAGCTGCCCAAGGCGTGCGACACCTACCACAAGATGCTCAACGACTTCCCGAGCGGCGCCTTCCGCGACCAGGCCTGCCGCCGCATGTTCGACATCGCCAACTACTGGCTGGACGACACCCGCACCGAGATGGCCGAGTACCGCGAGAAGCGGGAGGGCAAGCGGTACGTGGTCGTGCCGGCCGTGTTCCACACGGAGAAGCAGAAGCCGTTCGTGGACGAGGAGGGCCGCGCCATGCAGGCCCTGGAGCAGGTCCACGTCAACGACATCACCGGCCCGCTGGCGGACAAGTCGCTGTTCCTGGCCGGCGGCGTGAAGTTCTACCGCGAGGACTACAAGGAGGCCGACCACTTCTTCACCCAGCTGGTCGAGCAGCACCCGAACAGCCCGCTGGCCCCGCAGGCGATCGAGCTGGCGATCATCGCCAAGCACATGAGCACCGGCGGGCCGGAGTACGACGGCCGCAAGGTGGCCGAGGCCCGCATCCTGGTGGACACGGCCCTGCGGAACTACCCGGAGCTGGCCCGCGATAAGGCCGGGTTCCTCGAGCGGCAGCTCGGCAGCATCACCTACCAGCAGGCCCAGAAGGACTACCTGACGGCCGAGTTCTACCGCCGGACCGGGCACCCGGGGTCGGCCTACTTCTACTACGAGATCGTCCGCCGCCGGTACCCGGGGACGAAGTTCGCCGACCTGGCGACCGACCGGATGAACCAAATCCGCCACCAGGTGGAGGAGACGGGCGGCAAGCCGGCGAACATCTTCGACCAGGCGAAGGGCAGCTGGGACCGGATGTGGGGCAAGAAGCCGCCGGCCGGCGAGCCGACCCCGGAGGGTGGCGAGACTCCGGCCGCGCCGCCGCCGCCCGCCCCGGCGAACCTGCCGCCGTCGCTGCCGACCGACATGGGGCCGCGGAACTAGTTTCTCTCCCCTCTTCCACTAGGGGAGAGGGGCCGGGGGTGAGGGCAGGAGAGACCCGATGCCGATCCGCCGCCACCACGCCGCCCTGGCCGCCGCCTTGTTCGGCGTCGCGCTCTCGGGGTGCGAGTCCGGCGGCCACTTCACCGTCCTCGGCTACACGACCAAGCCGAACTACGACACCTGCATCAAGACGGTGTACGTGCCGATCTTCCAGTGTCAGATTATGCTGGATGAGACGCGCCGGCAGATCCCGTTCGACGTGACGCGGGCCGTGATCCGTGAGATCGAGGCGAAGACGCCGTACAAGGTGATCTCCGATCGCAGCCGGGCCGATACCGAGCTGACCGGCACCGTCGTGTCGCTGACGAAGAACCTGATTAACCGCAACCAGCTCAACGAAATCCGCGAGGCCGAGACTCTGCTGACCGTGGGGATCGTCTGGAAGGACCTGCGCAGCGGCGAAATCCTGTCGAAGCAGCGCAAGGCGCCCAACGTGGTGCCGACGCCCGGCATCCCGGCCCTGGACATCCCGGATCTGACCGCGGCGGCGGCCGCCCCGCCGCCTCCTCCCCCGCCGCCGGGCGGCCCGCCGTGCCCGGAGGCGGCCCCGGTGCTGGTGACCGGCCTGGGCGACTACATCCCGGAGTTGGGCCAGTCGACCACGACGGCGTATCAGCAGTCGATCAACAAGCTGGCGGTGCAGATCGTGTCGCTGATGGAAAAGCCGTGGTAGCGAGTCTCCCCTCTCCCGCAAAGCCGGGAGACGGGTGAACTGCTAATCTGGGCGCATGGGCGCACCCCTCGTCTGGCGCATCCGTGACCGGGAGTTGGTCATCACCCGCCCGCTGGTGATGGGCATCGTCAACGTCACGCCGGACAGCTTCTCCGACGGCGGCCACTACCTCGAAACCGCCGCCGCCGTCCGCCACGCCCTACGGCTGGTTGACGAAGGGGCCGACCTGCTCGACGTCGGCGGCGAATCGACCCGGCCCGGGTCGCACCCCGTTACCGCCGACGAGGAACTCCGCCGCGTTCTGCCGGTCGTCGAGGAACTGACCGGCCGGATCGACATTCCCATCTCGGTCGACACGTCCAAGGCCGAGGTCGCCCGGCAGGCGCTCGCCGCCGGGGCCGGCATCCTCAACGACGTGACGGCGATCCGTGGCGATCCGGAGATGCCGGCCGTCGTCCGTGACGCCGGGGCCGGCGTCATCCTCATGCACATGCGGGGCACGCCGGCGACGATGCAGCAAGCCCCCGAATACCCCGAAGGGGTCGCCGCCGCCCTGGACCACTTCTTCCAATCCCGCTTGCAGGACTTGCCAGGGCTGGGTATAGCCGCCGAGTGCGTCGTGCTGGACCCCGGCATCGGGTTCGGCAAGACGGAGGCGGACAACTGGGAAGTCCTGGTCCGCCTGGGCGAACTGGGGCGGTTCGGCCGGCCGGTGTGCCTGGGCGTGTCCCGCAAGGGCTTCCTGGGTCGGCTGCTCGGCCGGCCGGTGGAGGACCGCCTGGCCGGGTCGCTGGCCGTCGCCTGTGCGGTGTTGGCCCGCGGGTCCGCCCAGATTCTGCGGGTTCACGACGTGGCCGCCACCCGCGACGCGGTGCGGGTGTTCGAGCGGCTGACGCAAGTTTAGCCGCGACCCGCGTCTTCCAGCGGAGCACTCACTAGCGCTCGGGAAAACGGGACGATCATGGGCGACCGGCTGGCCCAGCTCGGCGAGGCGATGGACCGCCGCGACCTGCTTGAGGTCGTGCTGCTGGCCGTCGCCATCTTCGTCCTGCTGCGGCTGCTCGGCCGGGCCCGCGGGTCCGGCGTCGTCCGCGGCCTCGGCCTGCTCGCCTTCGGCGTCTTCCTCGTCGCCCAGCTCGTCATCGCCAGCCTCGACCTGCACGAGCTCCGCAAGGTCCTCGACTACCTGCTCACCACCGTCGTCGTCGGACTGATCGTCATCTTCCAGCCGGAGCTGCGGCGGGGGCTGATGGTCCTCGGCCGGGTCCGGGGCCTGCGGCTGTTCGCCGCCGACGGGCAGGCCGTCGCCGACCGGCTGGCCGACGCCGCCGTCGCGCTGTCCAAGGACCACGTCGGGGCCCTAATCGCGGTGCAGCGGGAGCTGTCGCTGGAGGCGTACGCGGAAACGGGCGAGGCGCTGGACGCCCGCCTGTCCCCCCTGCTCTTGCGGACGCTGTTCATCCCGCAAGGGCCGCTGCACGACGGGGCGGTGGTACTGCGGGGCGAGCGGGTGCTGGCGGCCGGATGCCAGTTGCCGCTGGCGCAGCCGAACCCGGACCTGCCGCGGGTCGGGATGCGGCACCGGGCCGCCCTGGGCCTCAGCGACGAGACGGACGCGGTGTTGTTGGTCGTGAGCGAGGAGACGGGCCGGATCTCGCTGGCCGTCGGCGGTAAGCTGGACCCGGTGCCGCGGGAGCAGTTGGCCGAGCGGCTGGGCCTGCTCCTCGGGCGCGCGGCGTAACCGGGTTAGCCGCGACGCGGAATCTTCGGAGCGGAGCGCGACAAGCATGCTCGACCGCCTGATCTCCGTCGTCGTGTCAGTCGCCCTGGCGTTCCTCGTCTGGCTGTACGCCCGCAGCCGCGACCAGGAGACGATCGACAACGTCCCCATCCCGGTCCACGTCGCCCTGCCGGAGCGCGACGCCGGTCAATACCTGCTGGAAGTCAACGGCCCCGGGTACGTGCCGGCATCGTTCACCGGCCCGCCGTCGCGGATGCACGAGCTGCGGGACATGCTCCAACGGGGCGCGCTGACCGTGCAGGTGACCGCCACCGTCCCGCCGGACTGGCACGGCGAGGGCCGCATCCTCGACACCGTCCGCGTCGCCACCGCCGACCTGCGGCCGCCGGCCGGCGTCCGCGCCCAGGTGGCCGAGGGCATGAACCGCGTCCCGGTGACGCTGCGGCGGATCGTCGAGCGGCGGCTACCGGTGCGGGTGGAGCACGGCCTGCACGACCGCCTGCTCCAGTGCCAGGCCGAGCCGGCGATGGTGTCGGTCCGCGGCCCGCAGGACATCCTCGACCGGGCCTCCGCCGTCCCGACCCGGCCGTTCA
>DASXAN010000112.1:0-2303 GCA_036406755.1 Gemmataceae bacterium | reverse complement strand
GGGTCGTGACCCTCTACATCGGTGTTGCCGGCGCCTCGCGGCCGGAACCGGGGCTGGTGGAGCAGGCGGAGCGGCTCGGCCGGCGGCTGGCCGAGGGCGGTGCGGTGGTGATCTGCGGGGGCGGCCCGGGGGTCATGGAGGCGGTCTGCCGCGGGGCCCAGGCGGCCGGCGGGACCACGGTCGGCCTCCTCCCGGGCCTGGACCGCGCGGAGGGCAACCCGTACCTCACCGTCGCGCTCCCGACCGGGCTCGACCAGGGCCGGAACCTGCTCCTGGTCCGGTCCAGCGACGCCCTGGTGGCGGTCGGCGGCGGGTTCGGGACACTCTCGGAGATCGCCCTCGCCCTCCGAACCGGCACCCCGGTGGTCGGGCTCGCCACCTGGTCGCTCCAGCTCGACTCCAGGGCAGTCGACGCCTTCCCGGTCGCGGATGATCCGGACGCCGCCGCCGACATGGTCCTGGAGGCGGCCCGGAACCGCCGCACCGGCGAGGCAGGGCCGCCGCCCGAAGGGTCGTAGGGGCGGACGGGGCCGGCCGCGGGGCGGATCGGGCGATCCGGGCGTGAGCTTGCCCAGTTTGGTAGAACGCGTTGCGGGGGAGGCAGGAGACGAATGTGAACCTGTGACGTGATGGTCCAAGGAGGCATCGAATGGCCGTTCTGTTCCTGCTGCTCGCCTTCCTGCTCGTGGTCGTGGTCGCTGCCGCCGGCATCGAGAACACCGACTCGAGTACGGCCAGCCTGTTCGACCGCTCCTTCGGCCAGCTCACCGAAGGCCAGCTGCTGCTGTTGTTCGCGGGCATCGGCTTCCTGATCGCCCTGTTCCTGTTCTTCGCCTTCGGTGCCTCCCGCACCCGCCGCGCGCGCCGCCGGGAGCTGAAGACCCGCCGCCGCGACGCCGAGGGCCGGGTCGACGAGCTGGAGCGCGAGAACGCCCGCCTGACCAAGGAGCTCGCCGACGCCCGCGAGAAGCTGGACGCCACCGACCGTACCCGGGCCGACGCCGTCGCCGAACGCGACCGCGCCGAAGCCACCGCCGACCGCATCCGCGCCAGCCGCTCCGCCGACCGCGGCCCAGCCGTCGCCCCGGTCCCGGTCGACACGCCCACCGGGGAGCCCGCCGCCGCCGATGCCCGCACCGAGGCGACCGCCCCGGCCCAGACCTACCCGGAGACGGCGACCGCCGCGGATGCCCGCAGCGGGGACGCCGCCGCAGCCGATGCCCGCGCGGAAGCGACTGCCGTCGACGACGGGGCCAGCTCCGGCGACCGCGTCGCCGCCGGGCCGCCCCAGCCCGAGAGCGTCACGCGCGAGCGCCTCGACGACCGCACGGGCGAACCGGTCGCCCGCAGGGAGCACGCCCGAGCCGCCGACGAGCGCGCGGCCGAGGAGCACGCCCGAGCCGCCGACGAGGAGGAGGCCCCCCGCCGCTAGCCGGCACCGGCTCCGCTCCGCGATCCTGATCGCAGACCGCCGAACCCAGGGCGACCGGGAACGGCTGAGCTCTTCATGACCCAGGGCGATCGGGAGCGGCTGCGGTCGACCTTCGACCGGGCGGCCGAGTTGTACGACGTGGCCCGGCCGCGGTACCCGGCGGCCCTGTTCGACGACCTGGCGGAGCTGACCGGCATCGGCCCCGGCTCCCGGATCCTGGAGATCGGCCCGGGGACCGGCCAGGCCACCGTCCCGCTGGCCGAGCGCGGCTGCCAGGTCGTGGCCGTGGAGCTCGGCGCCCACCTGGCGGCCGTCGCCCGCCGCAACCTGGCCCGGTTCCCCAATGTCGAGGTCGTCACGGCCGCCTTCGAGGCCTGGCCGCTGCCCTCCGAGCCGTTCGACCTGGTCCTGGCCGCGACCGCGTTCCATTGGATCGACCCGGCGGTCCGGGTCGTCAAGGCCGCCGACGCCCTCCGGCCCGGCGGCTGGCTGGCGACCATCGCCACCCACCACGTCGCGGGCGGCGACGAGTCGTTCTTCGCCGAGACGCAGGACTGCTACATCCGCTGGGACCCCGCAACCCCTCCCGATG
This sequence comes from Gemmataceae bacterium, assembly GCA_036406755.1. Lineage (GTDB taxonomy): Bacteria > Planctomycetota > Planctomycetia > Gemmatales > Gemmataceae > DASXAN01. The sequence continues at coordinate 279 of DASXAN010000112.1, read as the reverse complement.
GCTCCACGCTGCCAGCCGCCTCGACCATCCCCAGCTCCAGCGACGAGCTAGACCGCTCCCGCCGGTTCGGCCCGGCCGAGTTCCGCCGCTACGAGTGGGACCAGTCGTACACCACCGCCGCCTACCGGGAGCTGCTGCTCACCTACTCCGGCCACCGCGACCTGGACCCCGCCACCCAGTCCGGTCTCCTGGACTGCATCACCCACCTGATCGACACCGGCTACAGCGGCCAGATCACCAAGCGGTACCTGATCGAACTCCGAGCCGCCCCGACCCTCG
>DASXAN010000111.1:0-1760 GCA_036406755.1 Gemmataceae bacterium | reverse complement strand
TGGGCCTCGTTGCACTCGGCCCACCCTACACAGGACCGTCAGGCCCGTTCCTCGGGCTTCGTCACGTCCGGCACGTCCACACCGAGGGCGGTCGCCAGGTCGATCTGGTGCTCCTGCTCCTGCACCAAGATCTCGCGGACGTTCTCGGCGATGGCGTACTCGCCCAGCGCCTCGCACTGCCGTACCCGTTCACGGTAGTTGCGGACCGTCTGGTTTTCGTTGTCCAGGTCGAACCGGAGCATCTCCTCGGCCTTCTCCGACGTCTTGACCGGCTTGGGGGTGACGGTCGGCATGCCGCCGAGGTAATCGATCTGCTTGGCGATGACGAGGGCGTGCTGCAACTCCTGGGCGGCGTGCTTCTCCAGCTCCCCGGCGATCGCCATGTACTGGGCGCCCTTAAGCACCTGCGAGTAATTGACATAGGCAATGATCGCCTGGTACTCGCGGGCCAGGTCCTCGTTGAGCAGCTCGACGAGCCGCTCTCGCGTCATCGGTTTGTCCGCCATCGGATTCCTCCTGCCAGCGCCGGTTCGCCCCACGAACGGTTCACCGCACTCCTTGCAAACCGTGCGCCGCGATCAGCGGCCGGCCCGATCAGCGGAGGTCGAGCTTGGCCAGCCCGGTGGCCTCGTCGGTGACCCGCCGCAGGTGGTGCGGCGATTCCGCGACGACGACCTCTAGCGTCGGCCGGACGTGACCTTCCATCAGGTGACCGCCGTACGCCGTCCCGTCCCGCTTGGCGACGACCACGTGGGCGTGGACCTTCGGCTCACCCTGGAGTTGGGCCACGTTGCCGATTAGCGACACGACCTCGACCTGTTCCCGGATCGGCGTCCGGTGGTACTGCTTCCGGTCCACGTCGAAGAATCCAAGGGTGACGTCGCTGAACGCGCCGATGGCGGTGAAGTGGGCGGCGGTCAGGTTGGCCTCCGCGGCGAACGCCCGCAGGCCGGCGACGGCCTCCTCGCCCGGGTCGAACACGACGGCATACGTCCGCTCCCCGCCCCGGTCGAGGATCAGTTTCGAGTGCATGTCGAGCCCCCCGCAGTCCGCTTGGCCCATCGTCGGGCGCTGCAAAAAAGCTGCCAAGCCGGCCGATGCCCAGGCGGTCCGCCGTACGGCCAGCCTTCGGTATGCCGTTCGCACACTTGTCATTCAGAAGCAACAACACGGTGCATTGGCGGCGGGGATGACGCCCCCGCCGGCACATCGCTCGGACCGATCGCCGGCCGCCCCACCGGCGGACCGGCGACCGTGACCGTTGGGGCGCAGGAGGACCGCGATGATCACTTTCTTACCCGAAACTCAGGGAGATACTCTGGCCGTGCGGCTGAGCGGCAGGGTGACCCGGGACGACTACCGCCAGTTCCGTGAGCGGGCCGAGGCGCTGCTGCGAGACCACGGCCACATGCGCGTACTCATGGACCTGGAAGGGCTGAGCCGCATGGAGCCCGGCGTGGCGTGGGACGACATGAAGTTCGGGCTGGCCCACCTCGGCCAGTTCGACAGCTGTGCGGTCGTCGGCGATCGGGCGTGGGAGCGGTGGGTCGCCTACCTGGGCAAGCCGTTCATGCGGGTCGCGTACTTCGACCGGTCCGAGCGGGACCGGGCGCAGGACTGGCTGCGGCAGCCGGCACCGGCCCACGCCGGGCACGGGTTCCTCGGCGACGTGGCGTACTTCGCCCGCCGGCACCCGCTGACGGCCGCGGCCGTCGGCGTGGGCGTCGGCGCGCTGATGTTCTGGACGATGCGGCCGCATG
>DASXAN010000110.1:0-5650 GCA_036406755.1 Gemmataceae bacterium | reverse complement strand
GGGCGCACTCCTGGCGGCGTTGCTGCTCTCGTTCTTCACCTGGGCGGCCGTCGCCCCCAACGGCACCCGCGTCTACACCCAGAACGCCTGGCAGGCGGCCAGCGGTTCGTTCTCCGCCGACCCGCTCGGCGAACGGGTGATGCAGGCCGAGGACGACCTGAAGACCCACAGCGGCTGGAGCGTCGGGCTGCTGTTCTTCCTGATCCTGCTCATCCCGACGACGGCGATCGCCGTCGCCGACCGGGTGCTGGCCCGCAACCCGGCCGCCATCCCGGACGTGTTCCGTCCCATCTGGCCGCACCGGCAGATGATCATCGCCGGGCTGTGCGCGGCGCTGCTGTTGCTGCTGCTGTTGCCGCTGGTGTTCGGGTTCGGGCTGGAGTCGGCGGTCCAGTCGTCGGCCGAGGCGGCGGTGGCCCAGCCGCAGCCGGCCGTGGGCAAGACGGAGGTGTCCACGACGGACAAGAAGGAGCGGGACCTGCGGCGGGACGTCAAGGTGGCGGGCTACGGCCTGACCCGCACCCTGTGGCTGGACCTGGCGGTGCTGGCGATGGTGCTCGCCCTGGTCGGGGCCGGGCTGGCGATCTGGCTGGATCGGCACCCGAAGGCGCCGGACCCGCGGATGGAGGTTTACTGCTGACCGGTTAGCCGCGACGCGGAGGCTTTGCGGAGCGGAGCGCTGATTAGCAGTTCTCCCCTCTCCCACAAGGGGAGAGGGGAGAGAATTCAAGCGCCGCGTCGCGGCTAACCGGCTTTCCAACCCGCCGCCTCCTCCCCATCCAATCGCAGGGTGAGACACTTCGCGCTGCCGCCCGCCTTGATGAACTCGTCCAGCGGCGTCGCCACCGGCTCGTACCCGTACGCCGTCAGCGCCGCCGCCAGCTCCGGGCAACCGGTGTTCATCACCACCGTCTTGCCGACCACCACCGCGTTGCAGCCGAACCGGTTCGCCTCCACGTCCACGGCCGGGATGAGCGTCTTGACGTGCGTCTCGATCACCCGCCGGCCGTAGGCGTCGAACGCCGGCGGGTGCCAGATCGCCACGCCGGGAGCGAGCGGGCAGAAGCAGGTGTCGAGGTGGTAGAAGTAGGGGTTGACGAGTTCCAGCGGCAGCACCCGCACGCCGAGCGTCTGGCCGAGCCACTGGTGGCCGCGGACGTCGCTGCGGATGCGGTAGCCGGCGAACAGCGCGTCCCCGCAGAACAGGGCGTCGCCCGCCCCCTCGTGGTACATGCCCTCGGGCAAATGCTGAACGGGGAAGTCGTGTTCGGCGAACCAGGCGTCGAACACCGGCGACTCGCGGGCCCGCTCGCTGTGCCGGAACCGGGCGCTGTAGAACGTGCCGCGGTAGATCAGCCCGGCGTTGGCGGTGAACACCAGATCGGGCAGCCCCTCCTTCGGCGTCATGACATCGACCTGCACGCCGAGGCCGCGGAGGATGTCGGCCAGGGCGGTCCACTGGGCGGCGGCCACGGTGCGGTCGCTGGTCCGCGACCGGCTCATCCACGGGTTGATCTCGTACTCGATGCCGTAGAAGTCCGGCGGGCACATCAGGATGCGCGGCTGGGGCATGACGAATCCTTCCGGCGGTGGGTCGTGGTGCCTTCATTGTACGCCTTCGCCACCTTCGCCAGCTTGCCCCGGTGCGGCCCGGCCGGCGGGTTGGCCTTCCCCCAGATTGCCGTCCCGGCTCAAATGTCGGGATGCGTTACGGATCGAACTGTAGGGTGGGTCGAACGAGCGGAGCGAGTGAGGCCCACCGACTCGGGGACAAAGTCCCGCAATCGGTGGGCCTCGGTCGCTCCGCTCCCTCGACCCACCCCACGGACTCCGCCCCGTGGCTGGTGTTCTCCGACGACTGGGGCCGGCACCCGACCAGCTGCCAGCACCTGATCCGCCACCTGCTGCCGGACCAGCCGGTGCTATGGGTGAACATGATCGGCACCCGCCGGCCGGCCCTGGACTGGGCCACCGCCCGCCGCGGGCTGGAGAAGATCGGCCAGTGGCTGCGGCCGGCCGCGGCCGAAGCGCTGCCGGACAACTTGCGTGTCGTCAGCCCGAAGGTGTGGCCGGGGTTCCGCGGGCCGCTGGAGCGGCGGCTCAACCGCGCCTGGCTGGCCCGCCAACTGCGGCCGCGGCTGGCCGAGCTGCCCGAGCCGCCGGTCGCGGTCACGACCATGCCGACGGCCGCCGACCTGGTGGGCGTGCTGCCGGTGCGGCACTGGGTCTACTACTGCGTGGACGACTTCAGCCTCTGGCCGGGGATCGACCGCGAAGCCGCCCGGTGGCTGGAGGACGAGCTGATCGACGCGGCCGACGTGCTGGTGACGGTGAGCGAGCCGCTGTGCGAGCGGATCGCCCGCCGCGGCCGGACGGCCCACCTGCTCACGCACGGGGTCGATCTCGACTTCTGGACCACTCACCACTCACCACTCACCACTCACCACTTCGCCGGCCTGGAGCCGCCGTTCGTCGTCTTCTGGGGCCTGATCGATCGCCGGCTCGACCTCGACGTGCTCCACGCCCTGTCCGCGGCGCTGACCGAAGGCACCATCGTGCTGATCGGCCCGGAGGACCGGCCGGACCCGGCGCTGGACCGGCTGCCGCGGGTGGTGCGGCGGCCGGCCGTGCCGCTGGCCGAGTTGCCGGCGGTGGCGGTGGCCGCGGACGTGCTGGTGATGCCGTACGCCGACCTGCCGGTGACCCGGGCCATGCAGCCGCTGAAGCTCAAGGAGTATCTGGCCACCGGCAAGCCGGCCGTGGTCCGCGACCTGCCGGCCAACCGAGAATGGGCCGACGCCCTGGACGTGGCGGCGACGCCGGCCGAATTTGCGACGGCGGTGCGGCGGCGGTTGGCCACGGGCCTGCCGGCGAGCCAGCGGCTGGCCCGGCGGCGGTTGGAAGCGGAGGACTGGTCGGCGAAAGCGGAGGAGTTCGCCCGGCTGGTGCGGCGGGGCGACTGACCGCCCTACGGCCGCCGCGGCGGCTCCGCCTTTGTCGCTTTCGCTTCGTCCAGTTTCGCCCGCCATTCGGCGGCTCGCTCGGGCTGGCCCCAGGCGTCGTAGAGCCGCACCAGCCGCTCCAGGGCCTCGGTCAGCCGGGCCGGGTTGGCGGCCGCCCGCCGCTTCTGGCCGTCGTAACCCTCCAGCAACAACGGCTCGGCCTCGGCGTACGCCTTCACGTCCAGGAGCGCCTGGCCCGCCGTCGCCAGCGCGGCCGCCAGCTGCGGGCTGTCGGCCGGGAACCTCCGCCGCGCGGCCCGCACCTCCTCCTCCGCCAACGCCTTCGCCTCCGCCGCCTTCCCGGCCCGCGCGTAGGTCTTCAGTAGTGCGTTGCCCACCCACGCCAGTTCGGGGTACCGGCCGCCCCTCCGGCGGGCGTCTTCGAGCAGCGGGATGGCGTCGGCGTAGCGCTCGGCCTCGCGGTAGGTGGCCCCCAGGTTCGCCTGCGTGGTGAGCGTGCCGGGGTGGTCGGGGCCGAGTTTGTCCCTGCTCTGTCGGAGCACCTCTTCGAACAGGGGAATCGCCCGGTCGAACTTCTTCAGGGTCGTGTACAGCCCGGCCAGGGTGTTCCTGCTGTTGAGCGTGTTGGGGTGGTCGGCCCCGAACCGGGCGGTCTGGGCCTCGACCACCTCCCGCAGCGGCTGCTCGGCCTCCGCGGTCCGCCGCAGTTGCAGGTACAGGGTGGCCAGGTTGTGCTTGCCGGTCAGCGTGGACGGGTGGCCGGGCCCCAGCTCGGCGGCGCTGGTTTCCACCACCTCCCGCAGCAGCGCCTCGGCCTCGGCGAACTTCCCCTGTGTCCGATACGCCTCGGCGAGGTTGTTCTTGCTCTGGATAGTGTCGATGTGGCCGCGGCCCAGCCGGGCGGTGCGGACGGCCACGACCTCCGTGAGCAGCGCCTCGGCCTGGGCGTACTTCGCCCGGTCCTGGTACAGGCTGGCGAGGTTGTGCTTGATCTGGATGGTCTTGAGGTCGTCGGCCCCGAGCTGGGCGGTGCGGACCGCCAGCACTTCCGTGAGCACCGCCTCGGCCTCGGCGAGCTTGCCCCGGTCCATGTACACCACGGCCAGGTTGTTCTGGCTGCTGAGCGTGGCGGCGTGGTCGGCCCCCAGCCGGGCGGTGCGGCCCGCGACCACGTCGAGCGACAGCGCCTCGGCCTCGGCGAGCTTGCCCCGCAGGCGGTACACCGAGGCCAGGTTGTGCTTGGTGGAGAGGGTGTCCGGGTCGTCGGCCCCGAGCAGCCGCTCCCGCGTCTGCCGGGCCGTGTCGAGGACCGCTTCGGCCTGATCGAGTTGGCCGAGATCGTACAACGACACCCCCAGCAGGTGTTGGAGCCGGGCGACGACCAGCGGGTCGCCGACCGCCTCGCCGTCCAGCTGCCGCGCCGCGTCCCCGAGCCGCCGGCCCAAGAGGACGCGGAGCGTCACCCCTTCCTTCTGTTCGGCCTTCGGGTCCAGGTCCTGGAACACGCCGGCCAGGACCTCGGCCCCCCGCTCGACCTGTTCCAGCCGCCGTTGCGCCTCCGCCGCCCGCCGGGCCTCCGCGGCCTGGGCGGCCTCGGCCTCCTGCCGCGCCCGGTCGGCCCGAATCATGCCCCAGGTCGTCCCGGCCACGCCGGCCAGCAGGGCCGCCAGCACCAGCCCGGCCGCCACCACCCGTCCCTTGTTCCGCTTGACGAACTTCCGCAGCCGGTAGCCGGCCCCGGGCGGGGCCGCCTCCACCGGCTCGTCATTGAGATACCGCTCGACGTCCCGGGCCAGCCCGTTGGCCGTCGCGTACCGCCGGTCGCGGTCCTTCGCCAGCGCCTTCATGACGATCCGGTCGAGGTCGCCGCGGACCAGGCCGCCGAGCTTCTTCGGCTCGACGCCGCGGCGGGCGGCGATCGCGGGCAGCTCCTCCGTCGTGTCGGTCAGGCGGGTGCTCGGCCTGGGCGGCTCCTCCTCGCGGACCAGCCGCAGCAGCTCCACCCAGCCGGCGTCCTTGAGCCGGTGCCGCGGCAGCGGCGTCGTGCCGGTCAGCAGCTCGTACAGCAGCACGCCGAGCGAGTAGACGTCGCTCCGCGTGTCCACGTCGAGCGGGTTCGGCTCCGTCTGCTCCGGCGACATGTACTCCAGCGTGCCGATGACCGTGCCGACCTCGGTCACGTTCCCCTGCTCCGTCAGCCGTGGGCCGGTGGCCTTGGCCACGCCGAAGTCGATCACCTTCGGGACCGGCTTGCCGTCCTGTTCGGCGACCAGCACGTTACTCGGCTTGAGGTCGCGGTGAATGACTCCCTTCTGGTGGGCGTGCTGGACCGCCCGGCAGACGTCCACGAACAGCCGCAGCCGCTGCCGCGGGGTCAGCCGGCGGTCGTCGCAGAACTGGGTGATGGGGACGCCTTCGACCAGCTCCATGACGAAGTACGGGCGGGAAGGCCCACCCGCCGCCGCGGGTGGGCTTTGGCCCGCGTCGAGCACCTTGGCGATGTTCGGGTGGTCCATCAGGGCCAGCGCCTGCCGCTCCGCTTCGAACCGGGCGACGACCCGCCGCGAGTCCAGGCCGGGCTTCAGGATTTTGACGGCGACCTGGCGGCGGACGGGGTGGGCCTGCTCGGCCAGGAAGACGGCGCCCATGGCGCCCTCGCCGAGCGGCCGCCGCAGGGTGTACGGGCC
>DASXAN010000109.1:0-14654 GCA_036406755.1 Gemmataceae bacterium | reverse complement strand
CCGGCCGGCCCCGCCGCTGACCGCCGCCGACGTGGCGAAGCAGCCGACCTTGTCCGACCCGTCCGACCAGGCCCGCGACCTGAACCAGCGGGCGCGGTCGTACCTGCACGCCAACTGCGGCCACTGCCACCGGTTCGGTGGCGGCGGGTCCGTGGACCTGGAGCTGCATGCCTTCGTGGACCTGGACAAGACCAAGGCGCTGGACGTGCCGCCACACCAGGGGGCGTTCGACCTCCCCGACGCCCGCGTGATTGCCCCCGGCGCGGCCGACCGGAGCACACTCTACTACCGGATGGCGAAGTTCGGCCGGGGCCGGATGCCGCGGCTGGGCTCCGACTGGCCGGACGAGGCCGGGCTGGCCCTGGTCCGCGACTGGATCGACCGCCTGCCCGCAAAGGGCGCCCCGCACGCCGACGGCAATGGGGACGCGCGCGCGCCGGCGACCGACGACATCGACCGGCGGCTGGCGACCCCGGCTGCCGGGCTGGAGCTGGCCCGGCTGGTCGGCCGCGACCGGCTGCCGGCCGCGACCCGCCGGGAGGTGCTCACCCGCGCCGCCAAGTTGTCGCCCGGACCGGTCCGCGACCTGTTCGAGGGCTACTTCCCGACGGAGGGGCGGGAGCGGAAGCTGGGGTCGAACCCGCGGCCGGCGGCGATCCTTGGACTGAAGGGCGACGCCGAGCGGGGCCGGGCGGTGTTCTTCGCCGAAGGGATGCAGTGCCAGAACTGTCACCGCGTCGGCGACAAGGGGACGGCCCTCGGCCCGGACCTGTCGGCGATCGGCAAGGCCCGGTCCCGCGAGGACCTGCTCGACAGCATCCTCGACCCGTCCCGGCGGATCGAGCCGCAGTACGTCAGTTACAACGTCGAGACGACGGGCGGCCGGCAGCTCACGGGCCTACTGGTGAAGCGCGACGCGGCCGAGGTGGTGCTGCGGGACGCGCAGAACCACGAGGTGCGGCTTCGGGCGGACGAGGTGGCCCGGCTGGCGGCGAGCCGGGTGTCGCTGATGCCGGACGGGTTGTTGCGGGACGTGACGGCCCGGCAGGCGGCCGACCTGCTGGAGTTCCTGGCGACGCGGCGGTGAGGCGGGTTGGCGCTCCGGCCGGCGAGCCGAGGTCAAAACAGCAGCGTCTCCGGGCACTCCGTGCCAATCCGCGCCATGCCGTGACAGGGAGAGTCACGAATTGACGGGCGGGCCGCCGCTCCCGATGGCGGGCCGTTGATGCGGCCCGCTCGGCGGTTTATCATTGCCGCCATGGCCGACGTGACGCGGATTCTTGATCAGATCCAGCAGGGCGATCTGTCCGCCGCGGAGCACTTGTTGCCGCTGGTCTACGACGAGCTGCGCAGGCTGGCGGCGCGGAAGTTGGCTTATGAAGAGGTGGGCCAGACCCTCCAGGCCACGGCCCTGGTCAACGAAGCCTACCTGCGCCTCGTCGGGAACGGCCGGGAGGTGCAGTGGAGCGGCCGCGGCCACTTCTTCGCCGCCGCCGCCGAAGCCATGCGCCGCATCCTCGTCGAGATCGCCCGCCGCAAGGGGCGGGTCCGCCACGGCGGCGGGCTCCGCCGCGTGGACCTGCTGGACGCCGACCCCGCCGCGCCGACCGACGACGAGCAGATCCTGTTGTTGGATGAGGCGCTGACGCGGCTCGCGGACGTCCGGCCCCAGGCCGCCGAACTGGTCAAGCTCCGCTTCTTCTCGGGACTGACCGAGGAGGAGGCGGCGCCGATGCTCGGGCTCTCGCCCCGCACCGCCCGGCGGCTGTGGGCGTTCGCCCGGGCCTGGCTGCGGCGGGACATGGAGCAGGCCAGCGGCGCGGGGCCGTGAGCCGCCGACCCGCCACGGTGTTTTTTTGGAAATCTTGGCCGGTTCTCGGCCGTTTCGTCGCACGACTTCACGCAGCCGCCCGCGGCGCACCGCGGGCCGGGGGGTTCACCCATGACCGAGCCGTCCCTACCCGAAGAGTCCATCTTCGGGCAGGCCCTCGAAATCGAGTCGGCGGACGAGCGCGCGGCCTACCTGGACCGGGCCTGCGGCGCCGACCAGGCGCTGCGGGCCGGAGTCGAGGCCCTGCTGCGGGCCAGCGGGCAACACGGCGACCTGCTCGACCTGCCCGGGCGCGGCGCGGCCGGGCCCGATCGGCCGCCCGCCGCGGAACGGCCCGGCACGCTGATCGCCGGGCGGTACAAACTGCTCGAGGCGATCAGTGAGGGCGGCATGGGCGCCGTCTGGATGGCCCAGCAGACCGAGCCGGTCAAACGGCTGGTGGCCGTCAAACTCGTCCGGACCGGGATCAACTCCAAGGCCGTGCTGGCCCGGTTCGAGGCGGAGCGGCAGGCCCTGGCCCTGATGGACCACCCGAACATCGCCAAGGTCCTCGACGCGGGCACGACGCCCCCGGACTGCCCCGGGTGTCCGGCGACGCCGTTCTTCGTGATGGAGCTGGTCAAGGGCGTCCCGATTACGAAGTTCTGCGACGACCACCGGCTGACGCCGCGGCAGCGGCTGGAGCTGTTCGTCCCGGTCTGCCAGGCCGTCCAGCACGCCCACCAGAAGGGCGTCATCCACCGGGACCTGAAGCCGGGCAACGTGCTCGTCGCCCTCTACGACGACCGGCCGGTGCCGAAGGTCATCGACTTCGGCGTCGCCAAGGCGGTCGGGACACAGCTGACCGAGCGGACGCTGCACACGAGTTTCGGCGCCGTGGTCGGGACCGTGGAGTACATGAGCCCGGAGCAGGCCAGCTTCAACCAGCTCGACGTGGACACCCGCAGCGACATCTACTCCCTCGGCGTCCTGCTGTACGAGCTGCTGACCGGCAGTCCGCCGTTCACCCGCGGCGAGCTGGAGGAGGCCGGCGTGCTTGAGATGCTCCGCGTCATCCGCGAAAAGGAGCCGACCAGGCCGAGCACCAAGCTGAGCACGTCGGCCGGCCTGCCGGCGCTCGCCGCCCAGCGCGGCACCGAATCCGCGAAGCTGACGAAGCTGGTCCGGGGCGAGCTGGACTGGATCGTGATGAAGGCGCTGGAGAAGGACCGCAACCGGCGGTACGAAACCGCGAACGCCCTGAGCCAGGACGTGACCCGCTACCTGGCCGACGAGCCGGTGCAGGCGTGCCCGCCGTCCACGTGGTACCGCTGCCGCAAGTTCGCGCGGCGGAACACGGGGGCCGTGCTGGCCGGCACGGCGATCGTCCTGCTGCTGTGCGCCGGCATCGCCGGCACGACCTGGGGGCTGGTGCGGGCGGAACGCGCCCGCCATGCGGAGGCGGACCAGCGGGCGCTCGCCGAGGCCGCCCTCGTGTCGGAGCGGGCGGCCAAGGAGGCGGAGGCGGACCAGCGCACCCTGGCAACCGAGGCGGCCAAGAAGGCGAAGCGGGAAGCGGCGGTGGCCACCGCCATCGTCAACTTCCTCAACAACGACCTCCTGGGCCTTTCCAGCCCGACCGGGCAGGCGTCGAACGGCGTAACGCCCGACGCGAACCTGCGCATCCGCACGCTCCTGCAACGCGCCGCCAAACGGATCGACGGCAAGTTCCCGAACGAACCGGAAGTCGAGATGAGGCTGCGGTACACGATCGGCTACGCGCTGACGTCGGTCGGCGACTACGCCGGGGCCTTGCCGCAATTCGAGAAGGTGGCCGCCGTTGCCCAGGCATTGAAAGGCCGCGACGACCCGTTCACCCTCGTCGCCGAGTATCGCCTCGCGTGCACGCACAGGAATCTCGGTCACCGCGACCTGGCATTGCCACTCCTCGAAGAGAACCGCGAACGCCACAAGGCCATCCTCGGCGAAGGACACCGACAGACGCTCATCTCCGGCAATGGCTTGTCGATGGCCTACTACGCCGCGGGGAAGAAGGACAAGGCGCTCCAGGTCGCCCAGGAGGTCCTCGTGCTGCGCAAGCGCCACCTGCCCCCGAACGACCTGGATACGCTCGTCAGCATGAGCAACGTCGCGTGGATTCACCTCCAGCGAGGGGAGGTCGATCAGGCCCTGCCGCTCCTCGAAGAAGCCCTCACCGGCCTGCGGGCGAAATTCCCCCCGCTGCACCCGGAGCGATTGATGACGTCGCAGACGTTGGCGCACGCCTACCACGCCGCCGAGCAGCTCGACAAGTCGGTCCCGTTGCAGGAAGCGGTGACCAACCAGTACAAGATCGCGTACGGCCCCGAGGAGCGGGCGACGCAGGGCTGCATCGACGACCTGATTGGCTACTACGTGGACGTGGGGTCGTGTGCCGAGGCGGAAAAGCTGCTGAAGTCGATCCAGGTCGGCGACGACAACCGCCCGCCCGCCGCCAAGCAGCGGCAGGAGCAGCGGGAGAAGCGCCACCGCCAGCTCATCGAGCGGGTCAGGCCGGCCGCGGACAAGTACCGGCAGGAACTTGCGGCCAAGAAGGCGGACCACCCGGACACGCTCGCCGCGCGGCAGGCGCTCGCCGTCGCCCTGAGGCGTCAGAATCGGACCACCGCGGCCGCCTACCACCTCAAGGCCGTGCTCGACGCCCGGCAACGCCTGCTGGGCGCCGACCACCCCGACACCATCGCGACCCGGCTCGAACTCGGTGCGACGCGGCTGCAACAGAAGCGGTACGCCGAGGCCGCGCCACTGCTCCTGCAAGCCGTGGCAGGCGTGCAGGAAGGCACCACCCCTGAACCCAAGATCGGCCTGGCCGAGGGGCTGCTGCGACTGGTGCAACTCCTGGAAGGCCGGGCCGGGAAAGACAGGACCGACGACGGCCGCCAGAAAGTGAACGACCAGAAGAAGCCGTAAGCGGATCGCGGAACGAAAAGCGGCCGGTGAGTCCTCGCCGCCAAGCAAAGTCCTCACCGGCCACGGGGCTGTCCCGAGCGCTCAGATTGCGCGCCGGGGACAACTGCGCTTGATCGTACCGCCTGGCGGCTCGACGGCAAGGAGATTCCGCCGACGGCTTGCCGGCGGTGGGCGGCTCGAAAGTCGGAGGGTTTTCCGATCCCTGAATCCGCCCCGAAGGGGCGGCACGGCTGAGCCCAAGGCGTGCCCGCCGGGCCGGCCGAATGACATCTGCAAGGGGGGTAGTGCCATGAATTGGGTCAAAGCGTTCGCGATCGCGGCCGGAAAGAACACCTTCGGCGCCGACGCCAAAGGCTCCTTCCTCCTCGGGGCCCGCAGGTTCCACAGGGCATACCGCTGCCCGTTCCCGTCGTTCGACAACCACGGCCCGGCCGACGTCGTCCGCCAGCGGTTCTTCCACACAATCAAGACCCACTGCCCGGGCGGGACCAACCTGTTCGCGTATTTCGGGCACGGCATCCGTGAGGGGCTCTTGAGCGCCGAGGTTTATGAGGAGCACATCGACACCCTGGCGAAGGTGCTCCGGCCGAAGGTCAGCCGCCCCTTGTTCGTCGCCCTGTACGCGTGCGGTGTGGGCGCCGCCCAGGCGTTCACTGGGAAGCTGCGGGCCGCGCTCGGGGCCGACGTCTGGGTGTACGGGCACACGTCGGGGGAGCACTCGTTCACGAACCCCGACGTGAGCGAGGAGGCGACCGCCAGTTCGCCGACGTTCCGGCCGTTCCCCCCGTCCCGGACCGGTCTCGAAGACGAATGGGCCAAGGCCCTGAGGTACTCCGACCTGTGGCTGCGGTTCCCGGTCATCGACGACGACGCCGTCGCCGACGAGCTGACCGCCCGCCGGCTGCTGGGCACGTGGGAGGTGACCGGCGGTGGGGTCACCCGGCGGTACGAGTTCACCAACACGTTCACGGCCTGGACCGCGGACTCGAGCCGCGAACTGGACGCGGCCCCGACCGGGACGGTCAAGGCGTTCGACCCGAAGAAGCACCGGGCCCCGGTCGACGAGGGGACCTGGGAGGTGAGTGACAAGTGGGTGGCCGTCACCTGGAAGTCGGGGGCGCCGGAAAGCTGGGTGCCGCCGCTCCAGGTCGTCGGCCAAGCGGTCCTGAACGCGAAGAACCTCCTCACGGCCAGGCGGCTCACCCTCGTGTCCGAACACGGCGTGGATCAGGCCGGTGCCGATTGAAGCAAGCCGCCGCCCGGGACTCACGCCCTGGGCCAAGGTGTGCCGCCCCTTCGGGGCGACCGACCCAAACGACGCTCATCCCCGGGCGGACGTGTGAACGATCGATTCCAACCAGCGGAGGTTGCCATGCGACTCAATCGACGACAGCGGCGGGCGATGAAGACCAACGGCCGGCGGCCCCAGTGGCGGCCGCGGCTGGAACGGCTGGAGGACAAGCTGGCGCCGACGGTCTTCACCGTCGTCAACACGAATGACGGCGGCCCGGGCTCGCTCCGCCAAGCCATGTCCGACGCCGATCTCACGGCCAATGTGGGCGGTGTCCCGGACCGGGTCGAGTTCAACATCCCCGGCAGCGGGGCGCACACGATCCACCCGAGCACCTCGCTGCCTGTGATCCACGATGCCGTGATCATCGACGGCTACACGCAACCGGGTGCCAGTCCCAACACGCTGGCCGTGGGCGACAACGCGGTGCTGAAGATCGAAATCGACGGGTCGGGCATCACGGCACCCGCGTCGCCCTCGTTGAACGTGTTCAACATCGACAGCAACGGCTCGACGGTGCGCGGCTTCGCCATCACGCACGCGCCGGAGGCCTGCATTGAAATCGGCTTCCAGGGAACGCCCGGCAATAACAACACCATCGCGGGGAACTTCATCGGCACCGACGCCGGCGGCTCGACCTTCCTGGCCGATACCGGGACCGGCAGCGGGGGGTTCGCCCTCGAGATGATCGCCGGCAATGGCAATGTGATTGGCGGCACGGCGCCGGCCGACCGCAACGTGATTACCGGCAGCGGCAACGGCTTCGCCCCGATGATCGTCGTGCAGAGCGGCGCCGGCAACGTCTTGCAGGGAAACTATATCGGCGTGAACAAGGACGGCACCGCGCCCCTCCAGCCGCCCAACGGCGCCTTTACCTTTGGCATCGGCCTTAACTCAAACGCGGCCGGTGGCGGCACCATCATCGGCGGCACGACACCGGGCGCCGGGAACGTCATCCTCGGCACCGGTGCGGGCATTGTGCTGTTCGGGAATAATGGTACGGGCGGAAACATCATTCAGGGCAACTTCATCGGCACCAATGCCACCGGCACGGCCGGCCTCGGCGGCCGAATCGGCATCGACTGCCAGACTTCGAACGACACGATCGCCGGCAACCTGATTTCCGGCGGCACGACAGGCATCTTGATTGACCACACGGCGGCCCCAGGTTCGGGTCCGACCATCCAGGGCAACAAGATTGGCACGGACGTCACCGGCACGTCGGCCATTCCCAATTCGCTCGACGGCATCGCCGTCTCGCTGCCCGGCGGCTCGCCTACCATCGGCGGAACCGTCACGGGCGAGGGCAACACCATCGCGTTCAACGGTCAACACGGGATATTCGTCTCCCAGGGCAGCGGCCGGTCGATCTCGGGCAACTCGATCTTCGCCAACGGTCTGCGCGGAATCGCTCTGTTTGTCAATGGCGATGACAAGCAGACCGTGAATGACCCCAGCGACGGCGACTCGGGTCCCAACAACCTGCAAAACTTCCCGGTCCTCACCTCGGCCGCCGTCGGGGACACCACCACGACCGTCACCGGCACGCTCAACAGCACGCCGAACACGACCTTCCGCGTCGAGTTCTTCGCCAGCCAGGCGGCCGACCCGTCCGGGTTCGGCGAGGGCCAGCTTTTCGTCGGTTCCACGAACGTCACGACCGACGGCAACGGCGACGCGTCGTTCACCTTCGCCGTCGGCGGGAACCTCGCCACCCAGGTGATCTCCGCGACCGCGACCAACACCGCCACGGGCGACACCTCGGAGTTCTCCGCCGCCTTCCGCGACGTGCAGGACTTTGTCGTGACCAACACCAACGACGGCGGTCCCGGCTCACTGCGGCAGGCGATCCTGGACGCCAACGCCCGCCCCGGCGCCGACGTCATCGGCTTCAACATCCCGGGCACCGGCGCACACACGATGCACCCGGACGACGCCTTTCCGGTCATCACCGACCCGGTGATTATCGACGGCTACACGCAGCCGGGCGCCAGTCCCAATACGCTCGCCGTCGGCGACAACGCCGTGATCAACATCGAGATCAGCGGCTCGTCGCTCGTCTCCGACTTCGACCTGTTCTTCCTTGGCTGCGACGGCTCGACGGTCCGCGGGCTCTGCATCAACCACGTGCCCCAGGACGCCTTCGTCGTCGGGCCGGGCTTCGTCGGTCCCGCCGGCCACAACACGATCGCGGGCAACTTCATCGGCACCGATCCCACCGGCTCGGCGTTCGTCGGCGACAACCGAACCGCCGTCCTGCTCATCGCGGGGACCGGCAACGTCATCGGCGGCACGGCGCCGGCCGACCGCAACGTGATGGTGGGCGACGGCGGCGGGACGTCCCCGGTCCTGTTCCTCGGGTCGGGCGGCGCCGGCGGGACGAAGGTCCAGGGGAACTACATCGGACTGAACGCCGCAGGGACGGCGGCCCTGACCCCCCCGAACTCCACCACCTTTTCGTCCGTCCTCGTCAGCAACATCAGTTCGGGCAACCTCATTGGCGGTTCGGAGCCCGGCGCGGGCAACGTCATCGTCGGGAGCACGAGTTCCGAGATCTTCCTGGACTGTCCCGACAACACGGTCCAGGGCAACTTCATCGGCACCAACGCGACCGGGACAGCGGGGCTCGGCGGAGTGATCGGCATCTTTCACCACGGCGGGGCGAACAACACCATCGTCGGCAATCTCATCTCCGGCGTGGGAACGGGCATCTTCGAAAACGCCGGAACCGCGAACACCGTCATTCGCGGGAACAAGATCGGCACGGACATTACGGGGACCACTGCGATCGGCAATCCCCACAACGGCATTGTGGTTAATCCAGGCCCCTTCTGCACGATTGGCGGCCCCAACGCGGGCGACGGGAACGTCATCGCGTTCAACGGCGGCGCCGGCGTGGTCATCAGCGGCGGACCAGGGTCGGCCTCCATTCTCGGCAACTCGATCTTCGCCAACGGCGGCCTGGGCATCGACCTGAGCATTCCCACGAACCCCGCGGACGGCGTCACCCCGAACGACCCCGGCGACCCCGATACCGGGCCCAACAACTTCCAGAACTTCCCGGTCCTCACCTCGGCCACCGCCGGGAACAGCACGACCATCACCGGCACGCTCAACAGCACGCCGAACACGACGTTCCGGGTCGAGTTCTTCGCCAGCGACGCCGCCGACCCGACCGGCTTCGGCGAGGGGCAGACCTTCCTCGGCTTCATGACCGTGACGACCAACGGCTCCGGCGACGCCAGCTTCTCGGTCACGCTGCCGGCGGCCGTCGCCGCGGGGCAGGTGGTGACGGCAACGGCGACCGACCCGGCCGGCAACACGTCCGAGTTCTCCCAGGCCGTCGCCGTCGTGGGCTCCGCGGACGTGATCATCGACGCCAACACGACCCAGGCGTTCCTCGACGGCCTGACCGTGGTCCACGGCAACCTGATCATGGTGGACGTGGCCGGCCGCACCGACCTGCGCCTGCCCAACCTCACTCGGGTGGACGGCGATTTCATCGTCACCGGCAACCCCGACCTGACCGTGCTCGACGCCCCGGTGCTGGCCAGCGTCGGCGGCAAGGTGGACGTGAGCAACAACCCGGCGTTGACCGACCTCGACCTGGGTAGCCTCAGCAACGTGGGCGGCGCTGTGAACGTCAGCAACGATGCGGGCGCCAGCACGATCGATTTGGGCAGCCTCACGACCGTCGGTGGCGACGTGACCGTGAGCGACAACGCGGGCGCGAGCACCATCGACCTCGGCAGCTTGAACACCGTGGGCGGCAGCGTGACCGTCAGCGACGATGCCGGCGCGGGTACCATCGACCTGGGCAGTCTGAGCAACGTGGGCGGCAGTGTGAACGTGAGCAGTGACGCGGGTGCGACGACGGTCGACCTGGGCAGCCTGACGACGGTCGGCGGCAGCGTGAACGTCAGCAGCAACACGGGCGCCACCATCATCGATCTGGACAGCCTGAACACTGTGGGCGGCGACCTCGACGTGAGCGGGAACACGTCGGCGACTGCCTTAAGCCTGGGCCACGCCACCAGCGTGGGCGGCTCGATTGGCGTCAACGACAACACTTCCGCGACCAACATCGACTTAAGCACCGTGACCACCGTGAGTGGCTCGATCAGCGTCAACAACAATTCTACGGCGACCAACATCGACTTGAGCGCCGTCACGACCGTGGGCGGCTCGATCAACGTCAATAACGACACGACAGCGACGAACATCGACCTGGGCGGCGTCACCACCGTGGGCGGGTCGCTCAGCGTCAACAACAACGGTTCCGCGACGAACATCGACCTGGGCGCCGTATCCACTGTGGGCGGCAGCCTGAGTGTCAACAACAACACCTCCGCGACCACCATCGACCTGAGCGGCGTCACGACTGTGGGCGGCGACGAGACGGTCCAGGCGCAGAACTCGGCCACCTCCGTCACGGCCAACGGCAGCACCCAGGTCAAGCTGTTCACCGCCGACGCGCGGATGACCGCCACCCTGGCCCACGGGACGTTCGCCAACCCGGTGAAGTTCACGGTCACGCGGCTCGATCCGGCCGCCCTGCCGCCCGAGCCGGGCCAGAACGCCGCCGGCGGCGCGGCCACCATCGACCCGCTGGCCGCCTACCGGTTCAACTTCGCCATCCCCGCCCTCGGCCAGAACGCCGCCCTGACCTTCCAGATCAACGTGGCCGCCCTCACCGTCGCCGACCGCGCCGCCTTCCTGGCCGCGCTGACCGCCGGCCGCGCCACCGTCGCCGTCAAGAACGACGTTCCGGGCAGCGTCTTCCGCGCCTTCGCCGTCGCCGCCCCGGGCCAGCCGCCGGACGCGAGCCATGTCACCGTCGTCCGCCTCGACGCCAACGGCAACCCGTTGCCCGCCGGCAGCAACTCCACCCCGGCGTTCGTCCGCTTCGACGGCGTGACCGGCCACTTCTCCACCTTCGCCGTCGTCACCGTGAGCGGCCCCCCGGCGACCCCGCTGGTGGTGGCGAGCGCCGACGCCGGCGGCGGGCCGCACGTCAAGGTGTTCGACGCGGTCAGCGGAGCTTTGGTGGCCAGCTTCTTCGCCTTCGACCCGCACTTCACCGGCGGGGTGCGCGTCGCCGTGGGCGACGTCAACGGCGACGGCCAGAAGGACGTCATCGTGGCGGCCGGCCTCGGCGGCGGGCCGCACGTCAAGGTCATCGACGGCACCAAGCTCGGGCAGCTCAAGGCCGACGGGCAGATCGCCGACTCGGCGCTGCTGGCGAGCTTCTACGCGTACGGCCCGTCCTTCGCCGGCGGGGTGTACGTGGCCGCGGGCGACGTCAACGGCGACGGCAAGGCGGACGTCGTCACCGGGGCCGGCCTGGGCGGCGGGCCGCACGTCAAGGTCATCGACGGCACGAAGCTGCGGCAGGTCCAGGCCAACGGCCAGATCAAGGACTCGGCCCTGCTGGGCAGCTTCTTCGCCTACGGAACGGGCTTCGGGGGCGGCGTGCGGGTGGCGGCCGGCGACGTGAACGGCGACGGGTTCGCGGACGTCGTCACCGGGGCCGGGCTGGGCGGCGGGCCGCACGTGAAGGTGTTCGACGGGGCGAACGTCGCGCACGTGCTGAGGAGCTTCTTCGCCTTCGATTCCCTGGACGTCGGCGGCGTCTACGTCGCCGCGGGCGACATGGACGGCGACCACAAGGCGGACGTGGTCGTGAGCCAGGGGGGCGCGCCGTTCGGGGCCCACGTGCGGAAGTTCGACGGCGCGACGGGCCGCCTGCTGGCGGACGTCGTGCCGTTCCCGGGCGGCCCGCCCGCGTTCGACGTGCGCGTCGCGCTGACCGACCGGGACGGCGACGGCCTGGCCGACGTCGTGGCGGCGCCGGGCCTCGGCCGCCGGCCCGTCGTCCGGTCGTTCAAGGGCACGACCCTGGCCCTGCTGGGTGAGTTCGACGCGTTCGACCCGGCTTTCCGCGGCGGCGTCTACGTGGGGTGAGCGCGCCGGGGCCGGCGTGGACGTCGCAGTGCACCGACGCGGCCTGCGTGGCCAGTGAGTTCTCGAGCGAGCGACTTGGATTTCATTAGAGCATTTTCAATTTCATTGAATCGCATACCCGGCGCGGTGGAAGTAATGGCCGGCTTCGGCGGAGGCGACCCAGTCGAGTGACTCGCCGAAGGCGGCCCACAACTCATCCATCGTCCGCCGGCGGCGGCGGCGGAGCTCGTTCTTGACCTTCGAGAACGCCAACTCGATCGGGTTCAGGTCCGGGCTCTACGGCGGCAGGTACAGGACGCGGGCCTCCCGCTCGGGGACCGCCGCCGCGACGCCCGCGGTCTTGTGCGCCTGCAGGTTGTCCATGACCAGGATGTCCCCCGGCCGCAGCCGCGGGGCCAACTCCTGGCGGACGTCGTTCACCAACAGCGCGCCGGTGAGGGCCCCGTCCACGACCATCGGGGCGACCAAGCCGGTCAGCCGCAGGGCCACGGCGAACGTGGTCGTCTTCCAGTGGCCGTGCGGGGCCGCGTCGATGACCCGGCCGCCGACCGGCCCCCAGCCGTACAGCCGGGTCATCGTCGTGGTGCCGAAGGTCTCGTCGAGGAAGACGAGGCGGCGGGGGTCGATCCCAGCCTGGACGACCCGCCACGCGGCCCGCCGGGCGGCGACGTCGCGCCGGTCCCGCTCGGCCGCCCGGAGCGTTTTTCTTGAGGCTCAGGCCCAACGCCCGCAGCGCGTACCAGATGTTAGCGATCGAGTCATCCAGCGCCAGGTCGCGCTTGAGGTCTTCCAGGGTGGTGCCGGGGTGCTCGGCCACCCGCGCCCGGAGGGCGTCGCCCCGCCGCTCGGCCAGCGACCGCCGCCGGTTGGCCCGCGATTTGGGCGCCAGCGGCCGGCCGGCCCGGTGCAGCCGCTTGATCGAGTTGACCCACGCCCCGCTGACCCCCAGCGCCTCGGCGACCTCGGCGGTGGACATCCCGTCGTCCGTCAGTGCCATCACCCGCTGCCGATATTCCACCGGATAGGTCTTCATCGGCGGGCCCTCCTTGGATACCGCCGATTCGACCCGACTCCCGGCCCAAATCGTAAGAATGAAATCGAAGATGCTCTAGTCCTTGGCAAAACGTTTCGCCATTTTGCGTCTGATCTCGGCGCGGGGCTTGGTCAGCCAGTCGTAGTGGTTGCGCCTCCGCTTTTTCATCCGCGGGTCGTACGGCCGGGGCGGTCGCCAACCCGGTGGGTGGCGATGGCGTCGAGCAGGTCCTGGCACAGGCGCAACCGGCCGGCGGCCTCCGGCGCGGCTCCGAATTCCAGCCGTGGCTACAACGCTTAAGGTTTGCATCGCCCCGGTGAAGCTGATCGGCCGCGGCGCGACACCGTGCCGCGCGGCGGCCTGGGCACGCACAAACGGTCGCGGTTGCTCGTGGACGGCGAGCGGTCCGAGCTCCAGGCCGCCGGCAAGACCGACACCTCGGTGGCGGAGGCTCTGGTCGGGTTGCAAGCGTAGTGCGTCAGGTACTTCAGGCGCGGTCCATGCTACCGGCCATACGGGGAATTCGGGAGCGGCGGGCTGAACCTCCGAGGTTTTGCTGTTGGTCCCGCTCGGTTACGGCGAAACAGGGGGCATAATTTGAGCGGGTTTCTTCCCTCACGCCCCCGCATGGCCGTGAAAGGGCTCGACCAATGGTGCCACGCCTTTACGCGATTACGTTAACAGCACTCTGTGCCGGGACGGCCGCAACTTCTTTTGCCGACCCCCCGGCCGCTGACTGTGCCCCGAGCTGGGGACGGACGCTTGACACCACCAAGGTGTACTTGGTGCCCGAGCAGCATGCCACGACCGTGCCGAGTCTGACTCTGCGCGAGGTGGCAACCACCGTGCCCACCACAGACCTGAGAATCGACTTCAGGGAGGAGAAACGCACGGTCGTCGTCACCTCGCTCAAGCCCCGCCAGGAGGACCGCGTCGTCACGTCCACCACCCTGGTTCCCGAGACGCACATCGATCCGAACACGCACTGCCAGACCACCACATACAGACCGGTCTGCGTTACCAAGACCGTGACAGTGACGGTCATGGACTCCGTGCAGGAGACCAGGGAAGTGATCGTGAGGGTGCCGGTCCTGACGCCGGTGGAAAGCTCGGTCGTGGTGACGCGGCTGACGGTCGACGCGACAACGGTGCCGGCCGTGGCGACCACCTACAAGCTGGTGACCGTTCCGGGCACGGCGTCCGTGCCCGTGCCGCCGCGGCCGATTTCGCCCCCGTCCTGTGGGCCTTCCGGGCATTGATGCCAATCGTTTCACCGCGACTGGCGGAGCGCGGGCACCCGTTCCCCAGTCGCGGTTTGACAGACAAATCAATCACCCACCCCAAGATCTGGCGACCGCGTTCCCCGGCTTCTTCTGGCCCACGGCGTAGCGGCGGGGAGGGTTACCCGGTCTGCGGCGGGCATGCCCCAGATGACCGCCTCGACGGCGCGCGGCGATGCGCTTTGCGCTCGGCCAGTTAGGCCAAGCCGGGCGATGTGACCGCCGTGTGCGATGTCCCGTCTCGCCAGGTGCCGGCGTCGGGAACAGGGGCCGTCGGTGAGAACGGGTCGAGCCGCGAAGCCGGAA
>DASXAN010000108.1:0-4118 GCA_036406755.1 Gemmataceae bacterium | reverse complement strand
CATGGCAGCTCTCGCAACCGACGTTTTCCATCTGTGGTGTCTGCCGGTGGCCCGTAAAGCCGCCCTGGAATCCATAGCCGACGACGTGGCAGGAGATGCACTCGGGGTCATACTGCCGCAGGGCAGGCTTGGATGCGACCTTCGAGAGTGCCGTATAGGCGTGGGCGTGCTTGGAGTTTTGCCACACCGCGGCTGTGCGGTCGACTTGATGCTGGTGGCAGGCCACACACTTGTCCGTGCCGACGTAGGCCGGCGGCTTGACGCCGAGCGGGGTCAGCACCGGCGAGAGCGGCACCGGCCGCTGCGGCACCCGGCCGAGGAAGTTCTGGTCCTTCACCTCCTGGGCGTAGTGGTCGAGCAGTGTCAGGACGGGGTGGTTCGCCTCCTGGCCCTTGGGCGTCTCGTACTCCTCGCCCATCGGCACCAACTGGTAGTACAGGTCGAACGGCTTGGCCGGGTTGGCGGTGCGGAACGCCCCGACGACGCCAATGAACTTGCCCTTGTGGCCGACCCGTATGATCATCGTGTTGCCGACCACGGCTTCCTGCTGGGGCGGCGTGTCCTCATCGCTGAAGCAAAGGATGACGTCGAACTCGTTCTTGAAGTGCTGCCCCGCGATCGCGTTGGCGTCGAGGAACGAGCCCTGGAAGAGCAGCACGCGGAACTCAACCTTGGCGGCGGCCATTTCCTTGAGCGCGGCCGCAAGGACGGCCGCGTTATTCGCGAACTTCGCGTTCGGGTCGGTCACCTGGATCTTTTGCTGCGCCGTCCGGCCGATCAAGCCGACGATGCCGACGAGCGGCGTGTTCGGGTTGCGGTTGTCCTTGACCGGCAGCCAGTCGCCGATCATCGACTTCTGCGCGTTCACCGGGTCCGGGAAGTTCTGGGCGCGGTACGCCGGGTCGAGGTTCGCGGCCAGCACTCGGGGGAAGGCGGTCGGCTTCTGGAGCGTGAACCGAGACATGCCGTCGATCAGCGGCAGCGCGAAGTCGTCCGCCCCGACGCCGACGGCCTTGTAGTCCAGAATCTCCATCGCCTTCATTTCCGTCTCGTATTTCAGCAGCGCCTGGTCGTGGATGCCGCCGGTGAACTGCACCAGGTCACCGAGGTCGGCGGCGACCAGCGGCCAGCCGCGGGCCTTGAGCGAGGCCATGAAGTTGTACCGCCGCTCGAACCCCCCGAGCTGCGGGGTCGAGCAGCCGCAGAACTTCAGATAGCTATGCTGCTGGCCGGTTAGGATCAGGGCGATGTCCGGGCTCTTGCCGACCGGCCAGCCGGCGAAGAGCTTGGGCCGCCCATCGGATGGCGGGGACGAACCGGCCCCGGCCGCCGGCGCGTCGTCCGGACCGTGGCGCAGGCAGGCGGTGAGCAGGCCCGTGGTCAGTGCCGCGCCGACGAGCAGCGACGCCAGTACGGTCGGCAGCGTCCAGCGGGCGGCGGGCGGGTTGGGGGGCTGCGACGACATCTGCCAAACCTCGGGGTCGGGGTGCGAATGGCCAGTCTATCCTGTCGCAAAACCCCGCCGTTTTGACAACCCCGATTTGGCCGGGGCCTCAGCCGGAGGCGTTGCCCGTCACCGGGATACGGATCCGCCGCGGCGTCGGCCCGCCGGTCTTCAGGTAGATGGCGCTGTCGTTGGGCAGGGGGCCGGCCAGGGCGTTCGGCGGGGCGGTCACAGTCAATTTCCACTGCCGGGGGCCGAACTTCGACTCGACCGGCACCAACTCCGCCTGCAGGCCGTCGGGCTTGACGTGATCGACGGCCAGCGACAGATCCCGCTCGGGACTGGTGATGGAGAGTGTCCGCTCCTTGCCGTGGACGGCCGGGAAGACGCCCAGGTCCACCCGGTCGTGGTCGGCCGGCTCGCCAACGCGAATGGACCCGCGGACCGTGCCGGTGAGGGTCACCGTAAACTCGCCGTCCGTGCCCTTGTTCACGACCAGCCGCCGGTTGAACGGGCCGAGTTCGAGCTGGTTGTCCCCGCGGCGCTCGGACACCGCGACCTTCATCTCATATCCGCACTTCGGGTGCGTCTTGGCTGAAACCGCAGCGCCGGCGACGAGTTCCTCGGGCAGCTTGGCCAGTTCCGCCGCCGACAGCCGCCGCGGGTCGGTGACCTGGATGCACGGATCATCCGTCACCAGTTGGGCGGTGGCCGTGAAGTGGTCGTGCGTCGACGACCAGATGAAGAACGTTCGTTCCTGCCGCTCGCCCGGCTTCAGGTCGCCGAACGAAAGCTGATCGCTCGACGGACCGGTCGAGGACAGGACGGGGGCCACAATCGAAATGGGCACGTCGAAGGTGAGGTAGTCGACCGACGACCCCTGGCGGGCCTGGAGCTGGGCCTTGAGCGTCGTGGCCTTGTATTCCTTGGTGTGGAAGTTGAACCGGACGGCTGCGAACTGCGGCCCGGCGGCGTCCGCCGCCGGCACGTCAACCAGGATCGCCTTGCTGCCCGGCTCGTAGTTCAGCGACGTCCACTGGACCCCCGCCAGGTACGGCTCGACGGCGGCCCCGACCGGCACCGGCTTGGCGTCCTTCAGCTTCGCCCGCCCGTCCGCCGGGACCATGCCGAGGAGGACCTCGAGATTCGTACATGTGCAGGCGAACTTGGAGTCGAGGACGACCATAACGGGCTTGTCGCTGGCGTTCGACAGCAGGAAGTCGTAGTGGGAGTCGATGCCCTTGGCGAATTCCTGCACGTATTGCGAGTCTTTCGGATCCCAGGTGGCGGTCTTCTCATACTGCTTGAGCAGCTCGGCACGCACCGGTGCCGGACCGCCGTCCCCCGTCGGCGTCTCCTTGGTGCGAGTGAACTGGGTGAAGAATGTCAGCCCGAAGACGCCGCCGACAATGACGACGAATAGCGCAATGACCTGGATGGCAGATTTCATCGGACGCGCCCGGGTTCGGTGGAACGAGTCTGCCCCGCGCGGGGCGGGGCACCCCCCCGGATCATTGTACGACGGGCGCAGCCGGCCGGTTCTTGGGAAACTGCGGCCGGTCGTCCCCGTGGCCGGTGGCTGATCGGGTTATGCCGGAGAGTGTTTCTGCCGCAGGGCATCGCGGAGGCGGGCGGCCGTCTCGTACTCCTCGTTGGCGATCGCCTTGTCGAGTTGTTCCTGGAGCGTCTCCTCGATCCCGTGCAGTTCCCGCAGTGACCGCTCCAACTTGCGAAGCTGGCGGACCATGCCGTCGTCCTCGGTCTGTTCCTCAAGTTCGTGCTCCGCGAAGAACGACCGGATTTGCTTCAACCCTTCGAGAATGGCGTTGATCGCCGCCTCGGGGTCGCCGTCCTCGACGGCCTTCGCGGCCGCCGCTTGGGTGCGGTGGAACAGCACGAACCCGCGGTATTGTTCGTGGGCCAGCCGGTATTCCTCCGTCGGGGCGTGGTCACGGACGAAGTCCATGAACGCGAGCGTGTGGTCGGCGTCGGTTGCCGCCTTGTCGAAGGCCCTGAGCGTCAGCCAGGCGATCCGGCGGTGGTAGAACTGGGTGAATTCCCGGTCGGCCTCCTCGGCGTGGTCCTCCGTCAGCACGAACTCCTTGCCGGCCTTCTCGGCCTTGGCGGCCAGCGACCGGAGGTAGTCGAAGTAGGTGGGAAAGCCGTGCGGGCGGGCACCGTCCGGCCGGCCGTCGGTTTCGATCTGCAACATGCCCAGATCCACGCGAACCTGGATCACCTCCCGGCCGGACCGGGTCCGCACCAGGCGAGCCTGGACCATGCCGGGCTTGAACTCCCAGTCGCGGAGCAGAGCGTCGAGGTCGCGGCTCATCAGACTCCTCCCCCGCCGCACACGGCTCCCGACCGTCAACCTCGGCAGCACCCGGGCGGGACACCCCATTATACCACCGCCGGGCGACCTTACTTCTCCTTCAACAGCGGCTTGCCGTCGGCCGTCACCGGGCCTGCCGCGATCAGTGCCATGTGGTCCGGCCGCAAGTGCTTGCGCGCGACGGCCTGGACGTCGGCCGGCGTCACGGCCGACACCGCCTTGCGGAAGTCGTCCAGGTAGTTGAACCCGAGTCCGAACCGCTCGATCTGCAATAGTTGCTCCGCGATCGCTCCGCGGGTGGTGAAGTGGAACGGCAGACTGCCGAGCAGGTACGTCTTGGCG
>DASXAN010000107.1:0-6772 GCA_036406755.1 Gemmataceae bacterium | reverse complement strand
GGCCGCGAGTTTCCGGCAGCGCTATGGCCTTGGGGACCGACCAATCGTCTTGGGTGTGGACCGGGTCGATTACACGAAGGGCATCCCGGAACGATTGTGGGCCGTCGACCGGCTCCTCAGCACTCGGCCGGAGTGGGCCGGCCGGTTCCACTTCGTGCAACTCGGCGTGCCCAGCCGGACCCAGTTGCAGGCGTACCGCGACCTGAACGGCGACGTTCAGGACCTCGCGGACTGGATCAACCAGAAGTACGGCACCGAGTCCTGGCGGCCGATCGTCATCGTGAACGAGCACTGCGCCCCGCCCGACATCTACGCGCTGTATCGGATGGCGGCCGGCTGCGTCGTCAGCTCGCTGCACGACGGGATGAACCTGGTGGCCAAGGAGTTCGTCGCGGCCCGGACGGACGAGCAGGGCGTTCTGGTGTTGTCTCGGTTCACCGGGGCGGCGCGGGAACTGGCCGAAGCGGTTCTCGTGAACCCGTTCGATCTCGGCGGGCTCACCGACGGCCTGCACGACGCACTGAGCCAGCCGGCCGAGGAGCAACGGCGCCGCATGCGGAAGTTGAGAGCCCGGGTGATGGACAACAACATCTACCGCTGGGCGGGCACGCTGCTGAGCGAGGCACACAAACTGACCGATCGCGGCGGCGGGGCCGCCGACCCAGGCGCCGTGGGCCGATCGTCGCCTCCCGGTCATGGCTCGGCGCCTGTACTCGACCGGAAGCTTGACTCCGGGGGCATGTCCGCCGACGGTGCGGCGCTGCTCAAATTCACCGCGTAGAGGGTATCCATGGGCGATCTGGATAGGTGGGTTAGCAGTGCGGTTGCCGCCTACGCGGCCGGTTGCCCGCTCGCCCTGTTGTTCGACTACGACGGGACGCTAACGCCCATCGTCGCACAGCCGCGGCTGGCGGAATTGTCGGTCTGCATGCGAACCCTTCTCCATGACTTGGCCTTGACGTGTCGGGTCACCGTCGGAGTACTGAGCGGCCGCGCCCTCGCCGACGTGAAGCGGCTGACCGGCTTGACTTGCCTACTGTACGCCGGATCGGGCGGGATGCACGTGGACCTCGGCGGCGAGGTGGTGACTGACGCGGCGGCGATTCGGTTCGACGGCGAGGCCGACGCCGTCATGGCGCTGATTTCCCCCTGGGTGAGGCGATTCCGCAACGCGTGGGTCGAGCGGAAGCCGGGCTGCCTCGCTCTTCATTATCGGCAGTTGTCCGCCCGCTACGGGAAGGCGCTGTGCCGTCTGGTTCGAAGCGCCCTGGCCCGAGCGCCGGACGCACGCCCCGGGTCCGGACGCGTCGCGTGACCCGGTCGCTCGGAATCACGCCGGCCGACGGGTGGTGCAAAGGGGACGCGGTCGATCTGATCTTGTCGGCGCGAGGGGCGGGGGCGTTCCCGGTGTACGCCGGCGACGGAGCCAACGACGAGGAGGCGGTCGCCCGGGTGAACGCCCGCGGCGGCGTGTCCATCGGCGTCGGACGCGATGCGCCGGCCGCGGCCACGTATCGCCTCGCCACCCCGGAGGGTCTGGCCGGCAACCTCGCCCACCTCTGTTTGCGACTGAAGGACGTCAGCAGGGTCTGTCGAGGAAGGCGCGACGGTTCGTACAACTCGCCGGGGATCGTGTGATGGGAGCCGGCAGGATGACAGCTGCGATGATCGCGACGCAAACCAAGGGTGTACTGATCGTCGACCCGGACGTGCGTGCGCGGTGCCAACTCCAGCGAGAGTTGGAGGCCCGCGGCTGGTCCGTCTGGGTGGCCGCCGACGGCGCCGGTGCCGTCCGAGCATACCGGGAGCGGCCGCACGACATCGACGTCACGCTCGTCGACCTTCAGCTCCCGGGCCTTCAGGGGTCACAGGTGCTGACCGAACTCGGTCGGATCGCCCCAGGTCTGCTCCGGTGCGCGATGTCCGTGGGCGTCACTCCGTATACCGCCGCGGCGTTTCGGCGGCTGACCGACACGCGGCTGTTCCGAAAGCCGCTGGAGATCGATCGACTGGACGACGCGCTGCGAGACTTGGTCGGAGGCGATGGCTGATCGGGCGACTCCTCGTTGAAGCGGCCTACGAATGGAGAGTCCAACCGGCGTGCCGGTGGCCGCATTGCACGCCGGGGCGGGCCGTGTTGATCGCCGGCGCCAGACGCCGGCGGCGACCGGTCCGCCGGGTTTTGTCAGCGAAAGGAACCGGGCGCGGCCCACGGTGAGGTCTATTACCAATAATGTGGTGGACCTCTGTCCGAGCCGATCCGATCGGGCGAAGGTAATCGCGCGATCTTTGGGCGATGACAACCGACCGGCTGGCCATCGGCGATACAGCAGGCGCGACCGCCGCGGTTTCCATACGACATTGATCGGGTCCTCTTGGCGGCCCGAAGAGCGACGCCCCATGGGTCCAATCCCGGAAGAGGTTCGGTGTTTTGCCGACCGGAGCATCGAGTCGATCGACCAGCTCGAGATCCTCCGGGTTCTCGCTGAGAACCCCAACAAGGAGTGGGATCCCGCGTTCCTGGCGGCTGCCATCCAGACGGAGCCGAGAGCCGTGGTCGCTCACCTGATGGCCCTGCACGCCCGTGGCTTGTTGGTGGTCGAACGACGCGCGACGGAATGCGTCGCCCGGCACGGGCCGCACACCGCCGAGTTGTCGGACCAGGTCGGCCGCCTCTTGCACTTCTATCGAGAGCGGCCGGTCAGCATGATCAAGATGATCTACGACCAGGCAAAGAGCCCGCTGCGGAACTTCGCCGACGCGTTTCGGCTCCGCAAGGGGGAGGGCTGACATGGAAGGGGCGGTCTACCTCCTGTGCGCCGCGACGGCGCTCGCCTGCGGGGTGCTGCTGTTGCGCGGCTATCGGCAGAGCCGGTCCCGCCTACTGTTGTGGTGCGGCCTGTTCTTCCTGATGATGGCGGCGGAAAACGTCATTCTGTTCGCGGACCTGGTCCTGTTCCCGGAGACGGACATGTCTGCCGCAACGACCACGGTGGGTTTGGCCGGCGCGCTGGTGCTGCTGTACGGCCTGATTTGGGAGGTCAAGTAAGCACCCCGACAGGCAGGTCCGTAAGGCCTACTTCGATTGGCCCATATGGTAAGGCGGTGGCTATGATTCAACTCGCTGCCGGCGGCGTTGCCATGGCCTTTGCGGCCGCGGGGCTTTTCTTTCTGCGGTTCTGGCGGGACACGCGCGACCGCCTGTTTGCCCTGTTCGCGGTCGCGTTTTTCGTCCTGGCGGTGAACCGCGTCGGAATCGCAGTATCGAACGTGCACGACGGTCGGGGGGACCAATTCTACTGGGTGCGACTGTGCGCGTTCGCCCTCATCCTCGTTGCCGTCGTAGACAAGAACCGGGGTCGTCGCCCGCCTGCCACCGGGCCGTAGGCAATGACTGCGAGTGGTACAGAGTGGCCCGCTGGTGATCCATGACTGCGTTCGAACTGGCGGCTCTGCTGGTCGTCCTCGCGGCGGCGTTCAGCTACCTGAACCACACGCTTCTCAGGCTGCCCACGGCGATCGGGGCCACAGCCCTCGCCCTGGCGGCCTCCCTGCTACTGGTCCTGCTCGGGCTTGCCGTCCCCAGGGTGGAAGACCGGGCTCGGGCGGTCGTGGCCCGGATCGACCTGACCCAGACGTTCCTGCACGGGATGCTCGGATTCATGCTGTTCGCCGGCGCCCTTCACATCAAACTTGACGATCTGGCCGACCGGCGGTGGCCCGTCGCGGTTCTCTCGACGGTCGGCGTCGTCATTTCCACGTTGGTGGTGGGCGGCCTCACCTGGACCCTCTTGGCCGTCGTCGGACTCCCGGCCCGACCGATCTACTGCCTGCTGTTCGGGGCACTGGTGTCCCCGACCGACCCGATCGCGGTGATGGCAATCTTGCGCCAGGCCGGAGTGCCGAAGGACATGGAGGTGACGATTGCCGGCGAATCTCTCTTCAATGATGGGGTCGGCGTCGCGATCTTTCTCGGCCTGCTGGAGGTCGCCACCGGCCAGTCCGGGTTCGATGCCGGCCGGTTAATCGGGCTGTTCCTCTGGGAGGCGGTGGGCGGGGCGGCCCTTGGGTTCGCCCTCGGGTGGGTCACAGTTCGAATGCTCAGTCGGGTCGATAACTACCAGGTCGAAGTACTCCTCTCGCTGGCCCTGGTCGCCGGAGGCTACGCGCTGACCAACGCCCTGCACACGTCCGGGCCGATTGCGATGGTCGTGGCCGGTCTATTGATCGGCAACCTTGGCCGGGCGTACGCCATGTCGGCCACCACCGTCGAACATCTCGACACGTTCTGGGAACTTATCGACGAAGTTCTCAACTCCGTCCTGTTCGTCCTGATCGGCCTGGAAGTGCTGACGCTGACACTGACCGGGCGATACCTGCTGACCGGGCTGGCCGCCGTCCCAGTCGTGCTCGTCGCGCGGCTGGTTTCCGTCGCCGGGCCAATTGCGGTGATCCGGCGGTGGGTCGCGCTCGATCCGTCCGCCGCCCGGGTCCTCACCTGGGGCGGACTCCGTGGCGGGATCTCGGTATCGCTCGCCCTGTCGATCCCAGATTCCGCGGAGGGCCGGCCGGTGCCGGAGCGAGACGTGCTCGTGGCCCTCACCTACGTGGTCGTAGTCTTTTCAATCCTGGTCCAGGGATTGACCGTCGGTCCCCTCACCCGGCACTGGCTACGCACCCGGACGCGAAATGGCGAACCGCCACCGAGATGAACAACTGCCGGCCACAATAGACTCAACGCTCCGGGTCCGGTTCGAGGCTTTCATAGCGACTGTGGAGGTCGAACACGCGCGACTGACGCATACTTCCTCGAAACGGCTGGCCGTACCAAATTACCGGCGGCGGCTGCCGCGCGTCAGTCGGGCAAGTATCTATGGAAACGGTGTACGTCATCCTGGCGGCGGTTCATGTGGTCGCGCTGGTCGTGACCGGCGTGCTCTGGACCATCATCGATCTGGTGCCTAAGGCATGGCTCCGCCCTCACCTCCGCGACATCCGGGCCGTCCATTTCGGGTCCTTGTACCTGGTCCCCTGGTTCCTCGGCCTAGCGTACGCCTTCCGGCGGCTCGCCGTGCCCGCCTGGCACCAGGCTTTTTTCCCGGCGGGGCTGGGCCTCCTCGTCCTGTTCACGGGCGTCGCGTACCTGTTGCCGCGGCCGGCGGGCCTGGACCCGTTCTACTACTGGACCCGCGGCTGGCCGATGGTACTCTCCCTGATCGGCCTGGCCTGCCTGGTGTTCGGCCTCGTCTGGACCGCGGCTATTCTGACGATCTTCGCCCTTGGCCTGTAAGTGAGCTAACCCACGCGGCCCCGAATTCGACCCACCTCGGCTTTGCATGGGTCAACGTCGCAGCCGTGCTAAACCTTGTCGAGGTCGGCATCGCAACAGTGGAACCGGACGTGATCCGGCTCCGAGCACCGGCAGTCGGCAGTGACCTGGATCTCCATCCCGCACGTCCGGCAGCGGAAGCGGTCTCCCTTTTTCGGCGTGCCCGTCCCGGCGTCCGCCCGGTCGGTGCGGCGCGCCTCGTCGGTCTTGCTGGCCATTGGTCCCTCCGTTCCCGGGCGAATTCCTCTCGGACTCATGGCCTGGCGAGTCGATTCGCGGCCATGAGTCCGAGGACTACCGCCGCGGCTCGGCCGGTTCGGACACCTCCCTGAGGGTGTCGGCCGGCCGTGCCCCCCGGCCGGCGTCCACGGCCAGATCGGCCATGGACACGATCCCGACCAGCTTCTTGTCCCGGTTCAAGACGACTAGCCGCCGGATCTGGCGGGCGGCCATCGTGTCGGCCGCGTCCTTCACGCCTTGGTCCTCGAAGACGTAGACGACGTCCGGCGTTATCACGTCCCGGACGGGGCAGCGGGTCGGGTCCTTGCCTTCGGCCGTGGCCCGGACGGTGATGTCCCGGTCCGTGACCATGCCGGCCAACCGGTCGTGGTCGCGGACAGGTAACGGGCCGATGTCCAGATCCCGCATCTTCCGGGCGGCATCCTGAACAGTATCATCCGGGGCGACGCACTCCACGTTTCGTGTCATCACATCTTGAACGCGCATCGGTCACCTCTCGGACGGGCGGTGCTACACGAATAGCTGTTGCAATCCCTGTACCGCTGGCCGAACACGGCATCACCTTTGCACCCGGTCCATTTTGCCCATTCTTTCGGGAGCGACGTCATGAGGATCGTTTCAGCCGGGTTCGCCCTTCTGGGCGCGGCAGCCCTCGTGGGGTGCAACACCAGCCCGCCGGGCGGGGCAACCCACCGCGGGTCGGCGGGGACACACGCATCTTCCACCACGCCCGCGACGACGACCACCGCGGATGACAAGGATGCGACCTTCACGATATCGGCCCCGACGCTGGCGACGCATTTGAAGCAGGGGGAGACGCAGACGGTCAAAGTGTCGCTCCACCGGGGCAGCAAGTTCCACGAGGACGTGACGTTGAAGTTCGACGCCCCCAAGGGGCTGAAGGTGGACCCGATGGAGCACGTGGTCAAGGCGAGCGACAAGCCCGACGACATCGCCGTGCAGGTGTCGGCCGACAAGGACGCCCCGCTCGGCGACCACATGGTCAAGGTCACCGGCACGCCTGCCAAGGGGGCGGCGACCTCGGTGGACGTCAAGGTGACGGTGGCGAAACCATAGTGGGCTTCCCGTCGTATCGCCGGCGGCAGGTACATCGGGTGCTAGGTGGACGACGGCCGCCGTGCCAAAGTCGTGCAAGACGCCTTCCCGGCGCGGGCTTCTCCCCATTCCTCCATGACTTCGCCG
>DASXAN010000106.1:0-2145 GCA_036406755.1 Gemmataceae bacterium | reverse complement strand
TCGTCGGCCTGGGTGTCACGCTGATAGCCGACTCGATCGGCCAGGGCGTGGCCGAGCACCGCCCCGAAGCCGCCACGATGGCCCGGGCGATTGCGTTCAGCTGCGATATCGTTGCAGCGCTAATCGTCGCCGCATTCGGCTGGCTGGCCGGGCAGCGCTACCTAGCCCTCTTCGCGCTTGGGATGGGGCTCTACCTGTTCGACGGGTTGCTCTTCGTCTGGGTCGGCGACTGGCTGAGCGTCGGCTTCCACGCCTTCGCCCTGCTCTGCATGTGGGGCGGGTTCCAGGCCTACCGCCGGCTCAACGCCCTGGAGGCGGCATTCCGGTCCCGTCACCCGGCCCCGGACACCCAGCCGGGCTAGCCGCCGGCCGGTCGGTCCGCCGACCGCCGGCGTGTGGCGTCCCGATCGAGCCCGTTCAGACCGGCGGAGCTGTCGCGGCCGAAGTCGAATTCGGCGTCGTGGGCCTCGGCCGGGTTCTCGGCGAGGTCGCGCTTCAACGCTTGGCGGCGGGCCTTGTTGCCGGCGCGCTTGATGGCGCGCTTCAGGTTCCGCGTCTGGCATTTGTCCTGGTCCATGTCATCACCATACCAGACGCGGCGGATTCATGCGGCCGGCCGGCCGAGCCGCAACTCGACGAGAAACCGGTTCAAGGCGTCGCGCGGCGGCTCGTCGGGCAGCTCGCTGGCCGCGTGGGCCTCCGCCAGCCGTCGCTCCCAACGCGACAGTTCGGACCGGTGCCAGTCCCAATCGAGATCGTTCAGGACGCCCAGCTCGCGGGCTTGTTTGCGGGCGATCAGGTCGTCGATGAACGGCAGCGCGAACTGCCGGCTCAGGACCTGAAGGTTGGCCTGCACCTCGCCGGTTTCCAGCAGGTGGACGCCGCTCAGGACGACCCGGTAGGCATACAGCAGCGACTTCGCCTTCTTTGCCGGCTCGCGCTCGAGCAGCCGCAGCCGCGATTGCAGGAATCCCCGGTAGTGGTGATAACACCCTCGCGTGATGCACCGCCGGGCGAGCGGCCGCAGCTCGGCCAGGAAATCCGCGCCGTGGACGACCAGCGGCGAGAACACCTGTTCGAGGATGTACCCGTTGTTGCGCGCCATCAGGCGTAGGTACTTGCCGACCTCGTGGCCGACCAGTTCCACCTCCGTACCGCCGCACTCCACCGACAGGTCGCGCGTCTCCGGCGGGGCGCGCAGCCCGATCAACTCGCGGACCGGCGTCAGGTAGCAGCCGCGCAAGTCGATGTCGCTGTCCGCGGACGGGAAGCCGTACAGGTGCGCGCCGCTGACCGTCGCGAAGAGCGCGTCCGGCCACGCGTCTCGCACCAGGCCGGCCAGGCTGTCGAAGTCGAGCGTCAACGGACCATCCTCTTGCGGGCGGCGACCAGGAAGCGGTTCACGCGGTCGTAGTCGGGCCGGTCGGGCAAGGCTGTCGCCGCCGCGGCGGACTGAAACTCCACGTTCAGTGCCAGCGCCCGATCCCGTACCTGTTGGAACGTCCATTCGCCGCGGCGGATGCTGAGCAACTCGTCGCGGTGTTCGCCGACGTCCACGAGGATGTCGCCCGTCCGCAGGGCGTGAATGCCGCTGTAGAGCAGGCGGATCAGGTGCATGGCGTGCTTGGCCTTGAACGCCCCCGCCCGGTCGTGGCCGCGCTGCATCAGCCGGAACTGCGACAGGACATACCCCGAGTACGTCTTGAACAGGTGCCGGGACAGGAACGCCGGCCGCAATTCCCGCAGCTCCCGGCCGACCTCGTCCGCGTGTAGCACGACAGGAGACCAGAGGGTTTCCAGGATATTCGGGTTCGCCTGGAGCGCGAGCCGGATGAACTTCTCGATCTCCCAATCAACCTCCTCGACCCCGCCGGCGGCCGACTCTACCTGCTCCGGCGGCTTGAACAGCGACCAGTGCCAGTCGGCCGGCGGCAGGTAGATGCCGCGCCGGTCCTCGTCCGATTCGTCCGTCGCCAGCCCAAACGCCCGCGAGCCGACGGCCACGCGGTAGACGACGTACTTGCCGACGTCCTCACCCGGCGTCCGCAGCTCGTCCTCGACCTCGCGGCGGCGGACGGACAGCTCGCCGAACTTGACCCGCAGCTCCGTGCCGTCGAGAAA
Organism: Gemmataceae bacterium; assembly: GCA_036406755.1. Lineage (GTDB taxonomy): Bacteria > Planctomycetota > Planctomycetia > Gemmatales > Gemmataceae > DASXAN01. The sequence goes on along the minus strand of DASXAN010000106.1, from coordinate 24 downwards.
CCGGACGCGGTACGGACGGGCGTT
>DASXAN010000105.1:0-3667 GCA_036406755.1 Gemmataceae bacterium | reverse complement strand
CTAGCGCCGGACGTGTCGCGGAGCCGGACCTCTTCGACGGTCCTGCCGACGAAGGGCGAGCCGTCCGTTACCCGGGCCCGGAATTCGCGGCCCCCGAGCCGGTACTCCTCGACCCAGTCGGCCAGGGTCGGGCGGCGGGGCGACTCGGCCTTCCCGCCGTGCCCCGCCGCCAGCCAGTGGCGGGCGACGCTCATGTAGGCGATGCCGAGTACAAGAACGGGCACGCCGAACGGCGTGAAGCTGAAGAACCGGAAGCCCGGGGCGCCGTGGCGTTCGAGCTCGGCGTTGACCACCAGGTTCGGCGCGGTCGCGACCAGGGTCGTCATGCCGCTGATCAGGGCCGCGACGCTCAGCGGCATCATCAGCCGGCCCGGCGGCGTGCCGGTGCCCTGCGCGATCCGCAGCGCCACCGGGATGAAGATGGCGGTGACGGCCGTCGAGCTCATGGTCGCCCCGAGCCCGCAGACGACCACCATCAGCAGGGCCGTCAGCCGCAGTTCGTTGCGGCCGGCCCTGGCAATCAGCCAGTCGCCCAGCCGCCGGGCCACGCCGGTCCGCACCAGGCCGTCGCCGATCACGAACAGCGCCGCGATGAGGACGACGTTCGCGTCGCTGAAACCGGCCAGCGCCTCGGTCATGGTGATCACGCCCGTGAACGGCAGCGCGGCCAGCACGATCAGTGCCACGGCGTCCATGCGGGGCCGGTTCACCGCGAACATCGCGACGGCGGCGGCCAGCAGCAGCAGAACGGCCGCCAGGTTCATGTTCATTGACGGTTCATCCGGGCAGACAGCCGCACCCGAGTCGGTGAGCAGGCAAGTCGATTCGGCGCGGCCCTCGCACGGCCCCGTCAGCTCAATGACCGTCCGGCCCGGTCACGCGGGCGTGACGTTGACACGACTTGTAATGGGTCGGCCGCGGGCGTGCGACTCGCAAAACTACGGGCCGCGCTCTGCGCTTTGCGCAGCGCCGGTGCCGGCGCGGAAACGCCGGTTCCCCCTTGATCGACCCCGCGAGTTTGGCACGATATGGTGCAAGCGGTTTCAGGGTCGAGTAGGCGTTCGGCGCGAGCACAGAGCAGGTACACATGACCGCGTCTGGAGCCGACTCGAAGAAGGCTCGGACAACCTGGAGGACCAGGGCGCTCCGCTGGGTATCGGCCCCGCTTCGATTTCTTGTTCTCTCTCTGCTCGTCACCTGGGCGACCCTCGCCGTCTATTATTCCAATCTGCCCTGGGCGTGGTTGCGACTGGCGCTGGCGGTGGCTTTTGCCGCGTTCAGCGTCTGGGCCTTGTGGCTGACCCGCCGGCCGCGGATGCGGTTGGCCTTCGCGGGGCTGTTCCTCGTCGTGCTCGGTTGGTTCATCTCGATCCGGCCGTCGCACGATCGTCCATGGCGGCCGGAGGTGGCGGTCATGCCCCGGGCGGTCATCGACGGGGACCGCGTGCGCATCACCGGGTTCCGCAACTTCGACTACCGCAGCCGGGACGATTTCACCGAGCGGTGGGAAGAGCGTGAGGTGTCCCTCTCCCGCCTGACTTCGTTGGACTTCTTCATCTCCTACTGGAGTGTGGGGCCGGTCGCACACACGTTCGTGAGCTTCAACTTCGACGACGCGCCGCCGGTTTGCGTCTCGATCGAAATCAGGCCGGAGGTGGGCGAGAGCTTCGCGCCGCTCCCGGCGCTCTTCAAGCAGTTCGAGCTGATCTACGTCGTCGGGGCCGAGCGCGACATCGTGGGCGTTCGCACCAACCACCGCGACGAGGAGGTCTACCTCTACCGCCTTCGGGCGGCCCCCGAGAATGTCCGCCGCCTGTTCCTGGCCTACCTGGATCGGATCAACGAGCTCGCGGACCGGCCGGAGTTTTACCACCTGCTGACAAATAACTGCACGGTGAACATCGTGCGCTACGCCAACGCGGCCGGCAGGGTGGGCCGGTGGGATCTGCGCCACCTTCTCAACGGGTGGGCCGATCGCTACCTTTACGACGCCGGCCTGGTGGACACGTCATTGCCCTTCGAGGAGCTGCGGCGGCGTTCCCGGATCAACGACGCCGCGCGGGCGGCCGGCGACGGCCCGGATTTCTCCCGGCGCATTCGCGAATCGCTACCGGGTGACCGCTAGGCCGGCCGCTGGCGGTGCCAACCTGTCGGAGCGCGCGGTCCGTGCGAAGGTGTGTGAGCGGCGCGGGCGCTAACGCCGCGCCGCTCTCGGCTGACCACGGTCAACGCCCCGGGACGGGGCCTTCTTGGCACTGCCGCACGAGATGTCGAGGGGCAACGCCGCGGGCGGCGCCTACGCGGGTTGCTCCGCCGCTTCCAGGGCCGCGCGGAGTTTGGCTTCGTTCTCGTTGCACAGGTTGGTCTTGATGAGGGTGCCGCCGAACTTCCGGATCTCCTCCAAAACCTTGTCCGCGGTCATCTGCCGGATGAGCACGCACAGGGCGGCGGTGCCGGGCTTGAGCGTGGCGCCCAGCTCCTTCATGAAGTTGTCGTCGATCCCGATGTCCCTCAGGGCCCCGGACACCGCCCCGGCGGCGGCCCCGATGGCGAAGCCGAACAGCGGGTTCAGGAAGAGCAGGCCGATGAGCGCGCCCCAGAAGCCGCCGCTGACCGCGCCGGCCGCGGTGAGGTTGTACATCTGCCGCAGCCGGACCTTGCCCTTGCCGTCGCGCAGGACCACGACGGCATCGATCAGATCAACCAGATAGTCCTTCTGCATCTTGAGCAGCGCCAGCCGCACCTCCTCGGCCTTGATTTCGTTCTCGTAGTCGATCACAACCAGCGTCGACATGGCAGTCTCCTCGTTGCACGGGTGACACGGCCCATGGACCGTCAGTCCGAGGTGACGGCAGCCTCGGGACGTCTCCGATTCCGCCCGTGGGGCGATCGCGTCGGGCAAGTCACGGGGGCGGGCTCGGCCCCGAGACATACGATGCAGATCGAGGGGGACAGACGCCACTCGGAGATTTACCGGATCGGCATTGCGCTTTGCGCAGGGCGGCTTCACATCGCGGCCGGTATGTGAGAAGTTGGCCGGCACCGACCCGGCTTCGATGATATGGCAACTCGGAAGGCATCCCGGCCCCATGGCACTTTACCCGGGCCGAGGAAGCCACGTGGGGAATGCGGCACATGGCCTGGACTGACCCGTACCTATGGGCTTGGGCCTTTTTCGTCAGCGAATGGGCGATCCGGCTGGCCATGCTGGTTGTCGTGCCTTTCCGCCGAACGCCGGCGGCGGCGAAAGGCTGGCTGCTACTGATCTTTTTCGAGCCGTGGGTCGGCCTGCTGCTGTACGTGTTGATCGGCCGGGCGAACCTCCCCCGCTGGCAGCGGGAGCAGTTGGCCAAGCTGCCCCGGGCGATGGCCAAGGTCGTCGGCCGGCTCGCCAACCACCCCAACGTCTTTCACCCCGAGGTCGGCCCGGCCCTGTCCCAGGCGGTGACGCTGGCGGAGAGCCTGGGCCAAAGCCCGATCCTGGGCGGCAACGCCGTCGAACTGCTGGCGGATTACGACGGGACGATCGCCCGCCTCGTCGCCGACATCGAGCGTGCGGAGCACCACGTCCACTTGCTGTTCTACATCTTCGCGGACGACGGCGCGACTGCCCCCGTGGTCGACGCCCTCGGCCGGGCCGCCGCCCGGGGCGTGCGCTGCCGGGTGC
>DASXAN010000104.1:0-6493 GCA_036406755.1 Gemmataceae bacterium | reverse complement strand
GCGGACGCCGTTCATTTCGGCTGACCCCGCTCGCCCCGGGCCGGACTGAGCGGCACGAGTTCCGTCGTCGTGGCCCGCGACTTCGCCCGGCCCAAGTCGCGGGCGTACTTGATCGAGCCGGGCGTCGAGTACTTGTCCAGGTACGCCCGGTCCACGGCCGCCTTGAGCCGCTCACTCCGCGTCCGCACCGCCCGCACGCGGAGGCGGCGGTTGCCCACCTGGATGACGCCGTGCGGCTCCCGCTGGAACGTCCGCCACCAGCTCCGCGGCTTCAGACTCCACGACCGCACGAACACCCGCCCTTCCACGACCACCGCCCAGATGCCGATGAACCGGTGCGGCTCGCTCCCCGCCCGCAGGCCGATGATCATGCCGTCGCGGATGGCGGGCACGACGCCGCCTGGGAACCGTCCCTTCGCGGTCATCTGGCCCCTCCCGCGGTCACGGCTCGACCGACGCCCCGCCGTCGGCGACGCGGACCATTCGCACCGTCGGCATCCGCCCGCCGCCCTGGACCGGGTGGCCGGCCAGCACGACCACCCGCTGCCCGGCCGCTACGGCACCGGCGGCGAACGCGGCCTGAACCGCCGCCGCGAGTCGGTCCGCCCCCGGCGGCAGGTCGGCCGCCAGCGGCACGGGCGACACACCCCACACCACCGCCAGCCGCCGCCGCACGACCGCCGACGGCACCGGGGCGACGATCGCGCAGGCCGGCCGGCAGCGGGCCACCAGCCGGGCCGTCCGCCCGGATAGCGTCGGCACGATGATCGCGTCCGCCCCCGTCTGGTCCGCCAACCCACACACGGCGATGGTCAGCGGCGTGTCGGCGTCGTCCGGCAACAGTGCGGACGGGTCGCCGTGCTTGCCGTACGGCTCGGCCTCGCGGGCGATCCGGTCCATGGTCCGCACCGCCTCCACCGGGTAGTCGCCGACGGCCGTCTCGCCGGAGAGCATCACCGCGTCGGTCCCGTCAACAATGGCGTTGGCAACGTCGCTCGCCTCGGCCCGGGTCGGCCGGGGGTTGGTCCGCATCGAGTCGAGCATGTCGGTAGCCGTGACGACCGGCTTGCCGGCCACCCGGGCTTCGCGGATCAGCAACTTCTGCACGCCCGGCACCTGCTCCAGCAGGATCTCCACGCCCAGGTCGCCGCGGGCCACCATGATGGCGTCGAACGCCGCGATGATCGCCGCCGCACGCCGCACCGCCTCGGGCCGTTCGACCTTCGCCATCACCGGCACGCCCTCCAGCCCGGCGGCTGAGGCGGCGCCGCGGAGTGCGGCGGCCGCCTCCGGGCCGCGGACGAACGACAGCGCCAGCCAGTCGGCCTTGGCCTCGGCGGCGATCTCCAGCGCGGCCCGGTCGCGGTCGGTGATGGCCGGGATCGACAGCGGCGTGTCTGGCAGATTGATCCCCTTGTTCGGCCGGAGGATGCCGCCTGTCTCCACGGTGGCCGTCATCCGGCCGGCGCCAACGGTCGTGACGCGGAGTTGCAGCCGGCCGTCGTCGAGCAGGACGCGGTGGCCGGGCTTGGCGTCGGTCAGGCACTCCGGCTCGGTGACGCCGAGCTCGTCCCCGGCCGGCTCGGCGGCGAACGTCACTTCCTGCCCGGCATCGAGGGTGCGGGGGTTGGGGCACCGGACCCGGAGCTTCGGCCCGGGCAGGTCGGCGAGCACGGCGACGGGCCGGCCGCGGCGGTCGGCCAGCTCCCGCAGCCGGGCGACGCGACCGAGGTGGTCGGCAGCCTCGCCGTGGGACATGTTCAAGCGTGCGACGTCGAGTCCGAGGTCGAGCAACTGGTCGAGAACGCCGGGCCGGTCCGTGGCGGGGCCGAGGGTGGCGACGATGCGGGTCCGGCGGGTTGGCATGGGTCCGTCTCCGACCTGAGACGGCCGATTGTATCATGAGCGGCGGAGTTCGTATGCCTGCGCTCGCACTGATCCTGATCTGGCTCGCCGCGCTGGCCGTCCTATTCGCCTGGCCATCGCTGACCGGCTCGCCGACGGTCGGCGACGACCTGACGCGGCACACGGTCCGCGTGGCCCTGGCGTACTATGCCGCGGCCGCGTGGCTCATGCTCGGGCTGCGGCCGGCGGACTGGCGGGCGGACACATCACGGGGCCGGTTCGCGCGGTGGTGCTGGACGCTGGCATGGGCGGCGTTCGTCGTCCACGTCGGCGTGGCTTTCCACTTCTACCACCACTGGTCGCACGCCGAGGCGGTGGCGCACGTCCGGGAGCGGAGCGGCGTCGGCGAGGGCGTGTTCGCGTCGTACCTGTTCACGCTCGCCTGGACGGCGGACGTGGCGTGGTGGTGGCTATCACCGAAGAGCTACGCCGGCCGGCCGGGCTGGGCGGACCGGGCACTGCACGGGTTCATGATCTTCATGACGTTCGCGGCAACCGTGGTGTACGAGGAGGGGACGATCCGCTGGGCGGGGGCGGTGTTGTGCGTGGCACTGTTGCTGCGCTGGGCAGCGTGTGCGAAACGTAAACCAGTCAGCGCGTGACCGGCGCTCCGAGGTGTTTGCGGAAGTGCGAGGCGATGCGCGTCCACAGCCGCTCCGTTACCACCGGGTCCGGGACCATGTGCGTCAACCCCGGCAGCGGCAGCACCTCGAACTCCTTGCCCGCCCGGAACAGCGCGTCCGTCAGCCGCAGCGAGTGGCGGAAGAACACGTTGTCGTCGGCCGTGCCGTGGACGATCAACAGCGGCCGGGAGAGCTTGTCGGCGTAGGTCAGCAGCGACGCCTCACGGTACGCCTCCGGATGCTCCTGCGGCAGCCCGAGGTATCGCTCGGTGTAGTGGGTGTCGTAGTCGAGCCAGTCGCAGACCGGGGCGCCGGCGACGGCGGCGTGGAACACGTCCGGCCGCTTGAGCACCGCCAGCGCCGACAGGTAGCCGCCGAACGACCAGCCGACGATGCCGACCCGCGTCAAGTCCAGCTCAGGGAAACGCTTGCCGAGCGCCTGCAACCCGGCGACCTGGTCCTCCAGCGGGACGGAGCCGAACTTTTGGTAGACGGCCCGCTCCCAGTCGCGGCCGCGGTGCGGGGTGCCGCGGCCGTCGATGGCGACAACGACGAACCCTTGGTCGGCGAGCCACTGCGGCAGCAGCCAGTTCCGCATGGCGGCGACGACGTGCAAGTGCCGCGGTCCGCCGTAGACGTCCACGACGACGGGGTACTTCTTCGCCGGGTCGAAGTCCCTCGGGCGGACGATGACGGTCCAGAAGTCGCCGATCTGTTGCACCGATACGTTCGGCTTGAACGGCGGTTCCTCCGCCACGGACGGCAAGTCGGTGACCGGGACGTGGAACGCCCCCGATTCGTGCTCCACGAACGTCCTGGGTAATTCTGTTAACGACGTCCTCGTGACGGCTCGCGTCGTAATGTCCTTGGAAAACGTCGTCACTGTGACGCCGGGACCGAGCGGCCGTTGCGACTGGTACGCCAACCTGCGGCCGGTGGCGATCCCGCTGCCCGTCCACACCCCGACGTGGGGCGGTGAATCGGTGGCCGTGTAGATGGGGGCGGGGTTTTCCTCTGACCCTCGGAGAATGTGAACCAAGTCGATCACGTGCAGTTGCGGCGGCGAGACGCGCTTGACCCGGTCGCCCGATGCGCCGCGCAAATCGACCAAGCAAAGGGCAGCTTCATCGTTTCGGTCGGCGATCCAGAAGAACCGATTTGCGTCGAGCCATTGCGGCATTTTCGGCGACAAGTTGACCCACGCTGAGTCGGATTCGGTCAACAACTCTATGACCTTACCGGACGACGCGTCAGCCGCCAGAACAGCGACGGTCTGCTGCTTGCGATCCTGGACGACGAGTGTCAGCGGTCCGTCCTTCCACACCACATTCGCCAAGTACTCGTACTTCGCCCGGTCCCACTCGACCCACACCGTCGCCCCGCCGGCCGCCGGGACGACGCCCAGCCGCACGGCCACGTTCTTCTTGCCCGGCCGCGGGTAGTACTGCGATTGCGGCGGCTGCTCCGGGTGGGCCGGGTCCGCGACGTACCACACCTCCACCCCGGCCGCGTCCGCCTCCTCGTAGGCGATGTGTTTGCCGTCCGGCGACCACCAGTAGCCGCTGTGGCGGTGCATCTCCTCCTGGGCCACGAACTCCGCCAGGCCGTGTGTCTTCTCCCGCGTGCCGCCGGTCGTCACCCGCGTATCGCGCTTCGTCGCCAGGTCGTAGACGTGAACGTCGTGGTCGCGGACGTAGGCGACCCGGCCGCCGTCGGGGCTGTATTTCGGGTCGATGAGCGGGCCGGGGCCGGTCTGCAACTCCGCCGCCCGGCCACTCGCCCGCTCCAGCACGTACAGCCGGCCGGACAGGCTCACCAACACGAGCTTGCCGTCGTCGGAGAGCTGATAGTCGGTGAACCCGCCGGCGCTGACCCGCTGCCGTTCGCGGCGGGCTTTCTCCTCCGGCGACAGGTTCTCCTCCGTGCCGCCGAGCAACTTCGCCGGTGAGAGCAATTCGCGCGTCTGCTTCGTAGCGACGTTGAACTCGTACAGGCTCTGCTTCGGCGAGCGGGCCTCGGACCGCAGGAATAGGACGGCGGACCCGTCGGGCGTCGGCTGCGGTTTGACCGGCCGGCCGAGCATGAACCCGCGCGTGGCGGCATACTGGCGGAGGAATTCGAGGTTGGTCACGGCTGATTCGGCGGCCGGGGCCGCGGCGGTGAGTACAGCGGCGATGAGAGGGAGTGTGAATCGGGCCATGACGCGAGCATATGCGGCCGGCCGGCGCGGAGCAACCGGGTGGGAAACTCCCCTCCCCGGCCCAGCGGCGGGTCTGGTACGATGCCCCAGCCCTCGACCCGCACGGAGGCCGCCCATGCCGGCGACGGACCGCCTGCTCCGCGAACGGCTCTTCCACGACCGCCAGGCCCGCGCCCGGGCCGCGACATTCGCCGCCCGCCCCGACCGGCTCCGGTTCCGCGACGCCGACTACCTCGACCACGAGACGTGGGTCCGCCCTGCCCTGGCGCGCCTCGGCGACGTGGCCGGCCGGCCGGTCCTCGACCTCGGGTGCGGGCACGGCATGGCGGCCGTCGTCCTGGCCCGCCGTGGGGCCGTCGTCACCGCCTGCGACCTGTCGGCCGGGTACGTGGCCGAGGCCCGCGCCCGGGCACGGGCCAACGAGGCCGACGTCCGCTGCGTTCAGGCCGACGCCCACCGGCTGCCGTTCGCGGCCGGGTCGTTCGCCGCCGTCTGGGGACATGCAATCCTGCACCACCTGGACGTGCCGGCCGCGGCGGGCGAGCTGCGGCGGGTGCTGGCCCCGGGTGGGGTGGCGGTGCTGTGCGAACCGTGGGGCGGCAACCCGCTCGTCCGCCTGGCCCGACGGTGGTTGCCGTACCCCGGCAAGGGGCACACGGCCGACGAAGCGCCGCTCGGGCCGCGGCAGGTCCGAGAACTGGGCGCGGTGTTTGGGCATGTGGAGGTCCACGGGTTCCAAGTGCTTGGGGCACTGCGGCGGGTGACGGCCCGGCCGCGGATGCGGGCCGCCCTGGACCGAGCCGACGAGCGATTGCTGGGCCGCTGGCCGAGCCTGCGGCGGTTCGGCCGCTACGTCGTGCTGACTGTCCGCCGCGGCGAGTAAGGCCGGCCGGGAGGGCGACTTGTCGGGACTGACGGCCAGCCCTAAGATTGTGCCTTTGCCGGAGTGAATCGCGGGCGGCGTGCCCGCCTGAGGAGTGTTCGAGCCATGTCGATCGACAAGAGCCTGCGGCGCAAGAATACGCTAGCCCGCGCCCGCAGCGTGCTGACCCGGGACGAGCGGATCAAGACGCTCATGGACACCGAACGCTGGACCGACGGCCGCAGCCCGTACGGGCTGCCGAAGGTCCGCGTCATGAAGATTGTCAAGAAGAAGGCGCCAAAGGAGAAGGCCGCCGATGCCGCCGCGGGTGCCGAGGGCACTCCGGCGGCCGGTGCCCCGGCCGCTGCGGCGGCCCCGGCCGAGAAAGGCGCGGCCAAGGGCGGTGGGAAGAAGTAGGGACGCCGTACTCCGTATCGAGTCCTCAGTACAACGACGGCAGCCCCCTGCTAGTGCCGTGCGGGCTGCCGTCGTTGTTTCGCACTCGCCATGGCCACCGCGTACATCGCCCTCGGCAGCAATCTCGGCGACCGGGCCGGGACGCTCCTGGCCGCCGTCCGCGAGCTGAACGCCACCCCCGGCGTCCGCGTCACCCGCCTGTCCACATTCCACGACACCGCCCCGGTCGGCGGCCCGCCGGACCAGCCGCGGTTCCTCAACGCCGCCGCCGAACTGGCCACCACCCTGCCTCCAGACGGGCTGCTGGCCGCACTGCTGGCCGTCGAGCAGAAGTTCGGCCGCGAACGGCGGGAGAAGGACGGGCCGCGGACGCTCGACCTCGACCTGCTGCTCTACGACGACCTGGTGCGGGCCGGGCCGGACCCGATCGTACCGCACCCGCGGATGCACGCCCGGCGGTTCGTGCTGGCGCCGCTGGCGGAGGTC
>DASXAN010000103.1:0-3188 GCA_036406755.1 Gemmataceae bacterium | reverse complement strand
GTGCGCAGCGTGTTCCGCCGGCTGGGCTACTCGCCCGCCGTGGCCACGATCCTGGCGCTTCTCTGCACCGAATGCCCGCGCCGGGCGGTCGTGTACGACGGGGTGACCTACCACGTCGCCACCGGCCCGCGCGGGCTGCCGCAGGGGGCGTGTACCAGCCCGGCCTTGTCGAACCAGATCGCCCGCAAACTCGACCGCCGGCTCGCCGGGCTGGCGAAGAAGCTCGGCCTGACGTACACCCGCTACGCCGACGATCTGACGTTTTCGGCCGGCCCCGGCTTCCGCGAGAAGGTCGGCTACCTGATCGCCCGGGTGCGGCACGTCGCGCAGGACGAGGGTCTCGCGGTCAACCCGAAGAAGACGCGGGTGCAGCGACCCGAGTCGCGGCAGACGGTGACCGGGCTGGTGGTGAACGCCGCCCCGGCCGTGCCGCGGCACGTGGTCCGCCGGCTGCGGGCGATCCTGCACCGGGCCAGGACCGAGGGGCTGGCGGCCCAGAACCGCGGCCGCCACCCGAACTTCCGCGGCTGGGTCGAGGGGATGATCGCCTACGTCAACATGGCGAAGCCCGACGTCGGCCGGGCGCTCGGGGCGGCGCTGGCGGAAGTGACCCGGCCGTAGCCGTGGTGTACAATACGGCAACCGTCCCGTCCCGAGGTCCCGTCGCGCCGCCCATGTCGTCCTTCGCCGACTTCCTCCAGCGCCTGCTCGCCGACGGCGAGGCCGTACTGTCCGGGCCGCCCGACCGCGGCCCGGCTGCGGACGCCGCCGCCCGCCCGGTGCTGGCCCGCGCCTTCGCCGACCACGCCCTCGATGTCGCCGGCCCGCCGGTCCCGTTCGACCCAGCCGCCGCCCTGGCCGCCGCCCACTTCCTCGCCGCCGCCTGCTGGCACCTGATCGCCCCGGCCGACGCGGACGCCGCGCCCGAACTGCCGCCGCTCGGCGAACCCGCGGGGTACCCGCTAGCGGGTCGCCCGGCCGCGCATCTGTCCGCCGACGTGACGCTGCGGTTCCTGCCGGCCGTCCACCGCCGGGCGGCGCTGCGGTCGGCCGATGACGCGCTCGCCGCTGCACTGGCCGTCGTGCTGTGCCGCTGGCCGCTCTCCGGCGTGCTGGCCGACCTACCCGGGCGGCCGGCCGGCGAGCTAGACTTCGGCGGCCACCCCGGCTTGCAGCTGCTCTACGCCGAGCGACTGGTCGGGCGGGAGCGGTCGGCGTGGGTGCCGGCCGCGGGGCCGGCCCGGGAGCGGGTCGAGCTGGTGTGTCGGGAGCGCGGCAGGCCGGTGCCGTCGCCCGCTGCCACCGTTGTGGAGTCGCCCGATGAATGAGAACGGAGCCGCTGACCGCCTCCGTCGCCACGTCGTCGAGCCGCTGAAGCGGCGGTTCGTCGGCCGGGACGAGGTCATCGACCTGACCGCCCTGGCCGTCGTCGCCGGCGAACACCTGTTCCTGCTCGGCCCGCCGGGGACGGCCAAGTCGGCCCTGGTACGGGAGTTCGCCACGGCCGTCCGCGGCCGGTACTTCGAGTACCTGCTCACCCGCTTCTCCGAGCCGAACGAGGTGTTCGGCCCGATCGACCTGGTGCGGCTCCGCGAGGGCACGGTGGCGACCGTCACCACCGGCATGTTGCCGGAGGCGGAATTCGTCTTCCTCGACGAACTGTTCAACGCCAACAGCGCCATCCTGAACAACCTGCTGACGGTGCTCAACGAGCGGGTCTACCGCCGCGGGGCGGAGACGCACCGCCTGCCGCTGGTGAGCTTGTTCGCGGCGTCAAACCATTTGCCGGAGGACGAGGCGCTGCAGGCGCTGTTCGACCGGTTCCTGGTGCGGTGCAAGGTCGAGCCGCTGCCGCGGGCGGCCCTGCCGAGCCTGCTGGCGGCGGGGTGGGCGCTGGAGGGCGGGGTGAACGGTTTCCCCTCACCCCCCGGCCCCCTCTCCCACAAGGGGAGAGGGGGAGAGGATTCAAGGGGCGGTTTTCCTCCCCCCTCTCCCCTTATGGGAGAGGGGGGCCGGGGGGGTGAGGGGAAACCCGACAAACCCGACAACGCCCCCTCCGCCGCCGACCTCCGCGACCTCGCCGCCCGCTGCCGGGCCGTGGACCTGGGCGGCGTCGCCGCCGCGTATGCGGACGCCGTCACCAAGGTCCGCGACCTGGGGGTGGCCCTGACCGACCGGCGGGCCGTCAAGGTGTTGAAGCTGGTGGCGGCGTCGGCGGTGCTGTGCGGCCGGGCCGCGGTCGACGCCTCCGACCTGTGGGTGCTGCGGTACGTCTGGGACCGGGAGGAGCAGATCGCGCCGTTGACCGCCCTGGTCGCCGGGCTCTTGGAGCAGGCGCCGGCGGCGGCCGCCCACCCGCTCGCCGCAAGGCCGGAGCGGGCTGATGGGGACGCCCTCGCCCGCCAACTCGACGACTTGGACAAGGCCCTGGCCGGCGGGCCGCTCACTCTGGTGGAGCTGGCCCGACTGCGGGACCAGGTGGCCGGCGTGTCGGACCGGGCGGCGTGGGTGGCCGACGCCGCCGGCCGCGACCACCTGCTGGCCCGGGCCGGCGAACTTCTGGAGCGGATCGGATGACCGCCCGCCATGACCCGTGGGCCGACGTCGCCGCCGCCCGCGTGCCGGCGGCCGGACTGGCGGCGCTGGCCCCGGTGCGGTGCCGGCCGGGCGTGGCCGTCCACGCGCTCGGGGAATTGGCCTGGGTCGTGTTCCCGGCCGGGGACGCCGACGTGCTGCGGGAGCTGCGGCCGGTCGCCGGGGCCGAGTTCTTCGCCTACCGCGGCGGCGCCTGGTTCCGGCTCAATGGCCGGTTGCCGACCACCGACCGGCCGCCGGTGGAGGGCGGCGTGCCGCTCGACCGGGCGGTCGTCCCGGCCCCGGTGACGCCGGTGCCGCCGGACACTCCCGGCCCGCCGGTGCGGCTGACGGTCGTCCGCGGCGGCGGGCCGCGGCCGGCCACGGCCGTGCGGTGTGCCGTGGCCGCGCTGGCCCGCTGGGCCGACGCGGCCACGACGGCGGAACTGGCCGCCATCCGGGCGGCCCGCTGCGGCGGCCGAGCGCTGCTGGTCGGCCCGCGGTTGCCGGCGGTGGCCGGCGGCGAACGGTTCTGGGGCGAGCGGGTACTGGTGCCGGTCGGGTTTCGGCCGGCCCCGGACTTGCCGGCCGACGTGCTGCGGGCCGCGTGCGGC
>DASXAN010000102.1:0-7606 GCA_036406755.1 Gemmataceae bacterium | reverse complement strand
GACGGCCGAGTTGAAGGCCGTCGCCAAGCAGGTGCGGGAAATGGCGAAACGCCGGGACGAACTGGTCAAGGCGGCCGGCGACAACGCCCGGGCCGCGGCGGACAAGCTCGTCTGTGCCGAGCACCTGTACGCCGCCGGTCAAGCCCCGGACCGTGTCGCGGCCCTACTCGCCGAAGCACTGGCCGGCGACGCGCCGCTCGGCCCGGCGTACGGGCTGCGGGCGGTCCTGAACGCCGACCGCGGCCGGCTGACGAAGGCCCTGCCCGACGCCGAGAAGGCGGTGCAACTGGCCCCGGCGGACTTCCGCGGCTACCTGGCCCGCGGCCGAGTGCTGTTCGAGCGGGGCGGCGACGGGGCGCTGGCCGACCTGCGGAAGGCGGTCGAGCTGAGCAAGCGCTCGGACGCGGCGGCTCTGCACGCCTACGCGGCGGCGCTGGCCGGTGCCGGCCAGAAGGAGGAGGCGGTCGCCGCCGAGCGCGAGGCGGCGAAACTGCGGCCGGAGGTCGCCGAGTACCGGGAGCAGTTGCAGGAGTTGGAATCGGCGAAGAAATGACCGGCGTCCGCCGACCCCCAAAAACGCCGTCAGCCCCGGACGGCCCCGGGGCTGATGGATGAGTCGCGACGAGTGTGGGAGATGCCCTGAGTCGAACGGCCCGCCCGGCTCCGTCCGGCGGGAGAGCTTCGGGCCGCGGCCGGGTCAGGTGACCGGTACGGAGGGGGCGTCCGGCTTCGGCGCGTTGTTCAGCGGCAAGAGTTCCTGCCGGTAGATCGGCACGTTCCGGGGCGCCTCAATGCCCAGCCGAATCTTGCCCCGATCGATGTCCACGACCGTGATGCAGATGTTGTCGCCGATGAAGATTTTTTCGCCGAGCTTACGGCTGAGGACCAACATGTCGCTACTCTCCTTCGAGCGAGGCTGCGGTTCGAAGCTCTAACGTTATTCTACGCCACGAAGTGAGCCGCCTGCCGGCCCCGACAGCTGAAAAACCCCTGCCCCGGGGTGGCAAGGGGTCGGCAACCCCGGCACCACATCCGGCCGCCGCGCAACCGACCCGCCCGGCGCGACCCGCAAATCCTGCCTTTTTTTCATGCGGGGCCAGGAAAACTGGTCAAGGCGGGTCATCCGCCGGCCGCGTGAGGTGACGGCCGGCGGTCATTTCAGCTGAAAACGCGGCGAAAGTGACGCCCGAGGGACACTCGGTTGATAGGACGACCGGTCACGACGGCCGGAGCACTTCCGTCGCCTCGTCGTACACGAACAGATCGCCGAAGCGGGCCCACTGGATGAACGTGTCGAACTGTTGTTCGTAATCCTCCTGCGGCAAATGCAGCACCAGCGTCTCCAGTACGAAGTCCTTCGGCACCGGCTCGCCCGGCTGCCGCCGCAGGGCGTCCGCCACGTCCCGGAACAGCTTCAGCTTCAGCAGCTCCTCCCGCCACAAGGCCGGCCGGTCCTCGGACTTGGCGGCCAGGTACCGTCGGCCGTCCGGCTCCAGCACGACCAGCCGCTTCGGCGTGTCCACGAAGTTGAGCAACTCCGCCGCCTCGACGGTCTCGATGATCGTCAGGAACGGCCGGCCGGTGTCGTGGGCGATGCGGAACAGGTCCTCCCGCCCGCCGCGGGGCTCCAGGTACTCGAGCAGGCCGACGATTTCCGTCGGGGCCGCCCGCGGCAGCGCCTCGACGGCCGGCGGCCGGGCCGGGACCGCGGGCGCCGGCGGCACGTCCGGCAACTCCGCCCGGGTGATGATCTCGTGCAGCCGGTCCACGAGGGCCAGGAAGTCCGGGGCGCGGTAGTCCCGCGGCCGGGGTAGCGGGTTGTCGATGATCGTCCGGATGCGGCCCGGGTTGGCGGACAGCACCACGATTCGGTCAGCCAGGAACGCGACCTCCTTGGTGTCGTGGCTGACCATGAGGATCGACTTGAGTCGGTGGCCGTGGGCCTGGAAGATGTCGGTCACCTCGGCCCGCAGGCTCTCGGCCGTCAGCGCGTCCACCTGGCTGAACGGCTCGTCCATGAACAGGATCTCGGGGTCCACGGCCAGGGCGCGGGCGATGCCGACCCGTTGCTTCATCCCGCCGGACAGTTCCCGCGGGTACGCCTCGGCGAATCCGCCCAGGCCGACGGTCGTCAGCACCCGCTCGACCGTCGGTCGGATGTCGGCCTCGGCCCGGCCGGCGGCCCGCAGCACGACCGCGACGTTCTCGGCGACCGTCAGCCACGGCAGCAGCGCGAAGCTCTGGAAGACGATGGCCACGTCCGGGTTGATGCCGGCGAGCTGCGTGCCGTGGGCGAGGACCTCGCCGGCCGTCGGGCGGATCAGCCCGGCCAGGACGCGGAGGACCGTGGACTTGCCGCACCCGGACGGGCCGATCAGGGCGACCATTTCGTTGGGCCGGACGGCCAGGGTGATGTCGTCGAGGACGCGCCGCGGCTGGCCGTTCGGCTGCGGGAAGTCGTGCGCGACGTGCCGCAGCTCGCAGAGAGCGCCCGAGTCCTTCGACATCACAGACCCCCAAGCCCACCCGCGGCGGCGGGTGGGCTCTTCAACCCCACCCGCCGCCGCGGGTGGGCTTTGCGGTTACTTCGTCAGCGTGTACCTCGTTTCCGCGAGCCGGTACAGCGCCCGCCAGGCGGTGCGGTTGATCAGCACGACGATCGCGGCCAGGGCCAGCGTGCTCGCCGCCAGGACGGGGAACGCCTCCGGCCCGCGGTCGAAGGCGTCGGAGATCATCGCCCCCAGCCCGCGGGCCTGCTCGACGTGCCCCTCCCCGACCGTCACGTACTCGGAGACGATGCTCAGGTTCCACGCCCCGCCGGCGGCCGTCACCCAGCCGGTGACGAGGTACGGGAACACGCCCGGCAGGTACACAGCCCGCAGCCGCAGGCCCAGCGGCAGCCGGTACGACCGGGCCGCCTCCCGCAGGTCGGCCGGCAGGGCCATCGCCCCGGAGATGACGTTGAACAGGATGTACCACTGCGTCCCGAGCATCATCAGCGCGATGCTCCCCCACCCGAGGGGCAGGCCGACGGCCAGGAACGCGGCGACGAAGATCGGGTACAGGATCGGCGCCGGGTACGACGCGATGACCTGCACGACCGGCTGGGCCCAGGCGGCGACCCGCGGCGACAGGCCGATGACGAGGCCAACCGGCAGCACCCAGACGGTGCCGAGGAACGTGGCCAGCGTCACTCGGCCGAGCGTCAGCCCGCCGGCGGCGGCGATCCGACCCCAGTCGGCGACCGTCACGTCCGTCAGCAGCAGCACCAGCCGCCAGGTGCCATACCCGAGCAGCAAGAGCAGCAGGGCGAGGGCGATGGGGGAGGCGTATTTCGCCCAGGGGGGTTGCGATGGAGTCGAAGACTCACGGGACGCTGCCCGTGGGCTTTGCCCGGTTGTGTGCCGGCGCCGGAACCTCCGAGCCACCTTGCCGCCCAACCACCGGATGAGTCGCGACCGCCGCAGCGTGTCCAGCACCCACGACCGCTCGGCCACCCCGCCGGCGTCGTCCTCGGCCCGGAACTTCTGCGCCCATACCACCACCGGCCGCCACACCAGCCGGTCCAGGCCGACGATCATCAGCACCATCGCCGCCATGCCGGCCGCCATCGCCCCGTACTCGCCCTGCTTCCACGCCTCGCTCAGGTATGACCCCAGCCCCGGCAGGCGGTAGTCCTGGTTGCGGAGTTTGAAGCTCTCGATCACCGTCAGGAACACCCACCCGCCGGCCATGCTCATCATGCTGTTCCAGATCAGCCCGATCGCCGCACTCGGCAACTCGACCCACTTCGCCCGCTGCCAGCCGCTGAACCGGAACACGGCCGCCACTTCCGCCCGGTCGGCCGGGATCGACCGCAGCGAGTGGTAGAGCGAAAAGACCATGTTCCACACCTGCCCGGTGAAGATGCTGACGACCGCAGCCAGCTCCAGTCCGACGTTCGACCCGGGGAACAGGGCCACCATCGCCAGCAGGATGCCGGGCATGAACGACAGCACCGGGATGCTCTGGAGCACGTCCAGGAGCGGGAGCAGGACCCGCTCGGCGGCAGGGTCCTTCGCCGCCCAGTAGCCGTAGGCCAGTGTGAACGCCAGCGACAGGGCGTAAGCGGTGACGCCGCGGGTCAGCGAGTAGAACGTGTACCGGGGCAGGGCGGCCAGCGACAGGTCGATGTCGGCGACGGGACGGTGGACGGCCGTGGCCTCGCCGAGCAGGTCCACCAGGCCGAACAGGAGGCCGGCCAGGCCGAGGACGAGCAGCAGATCGACCCAGCCGCCGTGGCGGACGCGGTGCAGCCGAACCATGGCGCCGCGCCAGACGCGGGGTGTGAACGGTGGCATGACGGACCGCTATTTGTCTCCCCCGGAGACAAACTTATGGGGCACGCCGTCCAGCGGCCCCCCGGCCGGCGGCCGCCACAGCGCCGCGTCCTCGATCCGCCGGGCCAGGGCGAGGTCCTTGTCGGTGATGCCGCCGGCCGAGTGCGTCTTGAGCTTGACCCACACCTTGCCCCAGGTCACGGCCAGGTCCGGGTGGTGCCAGGCGGCCTCGGCGATGTAGCCGATGGCGTTGACGAGCATGAGCGTGACCGGCCAGCCGCTGGTCGTGTACTTCCGCCGCAGCCAGCCGTCCTCGACGTACCACCCGGTCAGGCCGTGCTCGGCCAGCTTCGCCGGCACGTCGGCCTCGGCGTAGACGTGTTCCTTCTGCTCGGCCACGGCGTCCCCCTCCGGCAGTTGCTTTCGGCCCGCCACCGCCTACCATTGGACCCCGACCCCCGCCGCGCGGCAAGAAGGAGGTGTGTCATGTCTGCCCGCTTGCTCTTCGCCACGGCCGCTATCCTCGCCGGCTGCTGCGCCGCGGCCGCCGACCTGCCGCCGGTCCCGGCGACGTCGAAGAAGCCGGTCCGGGACACCTACCACGGCGTCACCGTCACCGACGACTACCGCTGGCTGGAAAATGACGACGACCCGGCCGTCCGAGTCTGGGTCGAGGCCCAGAACCATCGCACCCGCGCCGCCCTCGACGCCAGTCCCGCCCTGCCCGAGCTGCGCAAGCGGATGCGGGAGTTGCTCGGCGCCCCGACGACCCGGTTCTACGCCCTCCAGCGGGCGGGCGGGAAGCTATTCGCCTTGAAGCGGCAGCCGCCCAAGGAGCAGCCGGTCCTCGTCACTCTCTCCTCGGCGAACGACCCCGCTTCCGCCCACACCGTCCTCGACCCGACCGCGCTGGACCCGACCGGCAAGACGGCGATCGATTTCTTCGTGGCGTCCCGCGACGGCAAACTCGTGGCCGTCTCGTTGTCGAAGGGCGGCAGCGAGGAGGGGACGCTGCACGTCTACGACGTCTCCGCCGCGGCCGAGCGGCCGGACGTGATCCCCCGCGTCCTGGTGGCGACCGGCGGCGGCGACGTCGCCTGGGACGCCGACGGCACCGGCTTCTACTACACCCGCTACCCGCATCTCGGCGAGCGGCCCAAGGGCGAGCTCGACTTCTTCATCAACATTTACCACCACCGCCTCGGCACGCCACCGGCCGACGACAGGTACGAGGTCGGCAAGGACTGGCCGAAGATCGCCGAGCCGGCCCTGACCACCAGCGCCGACGGCCGGTGGGTGCTGGCGACCATCCAGAACGGCGACGGCGGCGAGTTCGCGCACTACCTCCGCGACCCGGCCGGCAAGTGGACCCAGATCACCCACTTCGCCGACCAGTACGGCGTCGCCGCGTTCGCCGCCGGCGACGACCCCAGCCTGTACTTGTTCGCGCGGGCCGGGGCGCCGAACGGCAAGATCATCCGCGTGCCGCTGGACCACCCGGACCCGGCCAAGGCCACGGTGGCCGCGCCCGAGGGGCCGCTGCCGATCAACGCGATGGCGTGGTCGGCCACGATGAACGTCTTCGGCGCGACCTTCGTGCCGACGCCGGGCGGGATTTACGTCCTCTATTCCGACGGCGGCCCGTCGCGGCTGCGGTTCGTGGCCCGCAACGGCCGGGACCGGGACGTGCCGCTGCCGCCGGTCTGCGCCGTCGATGCCATCGTGCCCGCCGGCGGCGACGACGTGTTCGCCGACGTCAGCACCTTCACCTCCCCGGCCGACTGGTACGCCGTCCGCGACGGCGGCGCCCGCGTCGATCGCACCGCCCTGGTGCAGAAGTCGCCGGCCGACTTCGGCGACATCGAGGTGACCCGCGCGTTCGCCACGTCGAAGGACGGGACGACGGTGCCGCTGACGATCCTGGCCCGCAAGGGAACGCCGCGGGACGGGACGGCCCCCGCGTTGCTGACCGGGTACGGCGGGTTCGGCATGTCCCGCACGCCGCACCTGAACCCGGCGTGGCGGGTCTGGTTCGACGCCGGCGGGGTGGCGGCGGTGGCCAACCTCCGCGGCGGCGGCGAGTACGGCGAGGCGTGGCACCGGGCCGGCAACCTGACGCACAAGCAGAACGTCTTCGACGACTTCACCGCCTGCGCCCGGTACCTGATCGACCAGCATTACACGAATCCGCAGCGGCTGGCGATCGAGGGCGGCAGCAACGGCGGCCTGCTCGTGGCCGCGGCCATGACGCAGCACCCGGACCTGTACCGGGCGGTCGTCGCCCACGTCGGCCTGTACGACATGCTCCGCTTCGAGCGGTATCCGAACGGCGTGTACAACGTCACGGAGTACGGCTCGGTCAAAGACCCCGAACAGTTCAAGGCGCTGCACGCCTACTCGCCGTACCACCACGTCAAGGACGGGACGGCCTACCCGGCGGTGCTGCTGCTGAGCGGGGCCAACGACGCCCGGGTCGCCCCGGCCGACTCGCGGAAGCTGGCCGCCCGGCTCCAGGCGGCGACGTCGTCCGGCCGGCCGGTGTACCTGCTCACCCGGTTCGACGCCGGCCACGGCATCGGGGCCAGCCTGAGCCAGCGGGTCGAGGACGCGGCCGACGTGGACGCCTTCCTGTTCGAGCAACTCGGCATGTCCCTCAAGCACTGACCCCCGGAGGCCGGCGATGCCGACCGACCCGCGCCCGCGGCTGCTGGAACTGTTCAAGGCCCGCGCCGTGGCCTTCGGCGACTTTACCCTCGCGTCGGGCAAGAAGAGCAGCTACTACATCAACAGCAAGAAGGTGCTCTTCCACGGCGAGGCGATCGCCCTGCTCGGCGAGTTGCTCTACGACGCCACCCGCGACCTCGACATTCAGGCCGTCGGCGGCCTGGAAGTCGGGGCGATCCCGATGGCGACGGCTGCGGTGCTGCGGTACCAGCGGGCGGGCAAGACGTTGGAGGGGTTCTTCGTCCGCAAGCAGGCGAAGGGGCACGGATCGCAGGAGCGGCTGGAGGGGTTGGTGAACCCCGGCGACCGCGTGGCCGTCGTGGACGACGTGCTGACGACCGGCGAGTCGGTGGTGCAGGCGGTCGAGGCGGTGGAGGCCCGCGGGGCGGTGGTGGCGCGGGTGGTGTGCATCGTGGACCGCCTGCAGGGGGCCCGCGAGCGGCTGGCGAAGCACGACTTCCGCCCGCTGTTCACGATTCGTGATTTGGGGATCGAGGCGAGCGGGGTTGCGTGAGCGCCCCGAGGACAATCCACTGTCCTTGGCATTGGTGGGCACTCGGGGC
>DASXAN010000101.1:0-7631 GCA_036406755.1 Gemmataceae bacterium | reverse complement strand
CTCGTCAGCGGGTTGCTGCTGGGGTAGGGGTAGTCCTGCAGCCCGTCGCCGAGCGGCGTCTTCACGGCCTTGGCAGGGGTGAAATTGCCGGTGTAGTTCGTGCCTCCACCTCCTGTGCCCCCTCCGACGACGAAGGACTTGTACGCTTCCGGGGTGCCGGACTGGTCGCCGTTGAGGTAAACGCTCAGGGTCTTATTGTCCACCGGCTTGACGCCCAGGGCGTTGTAGTCGGTGCTGAAGCTCTGGTAGGCGGCGGCCGACCACTTCCAGTTGACGGTGACGCCGGCGGTGTCGCTCCAGAAGGAGGCGCTCCAGGTCACGTTCTTGATGCCCCCCGGCAGGCCGTTGGGCACCGCCACCGCCACCCCGCCCATGAATACGTCGCCGGCGCCGCTCGACGGCGCGCTGACGTCCCAGTCGTTGTCGGTGGGGTCGAAGGTGGCCGATGCCGAGGTCGCTCCCGGGGTGAGGACGATGACCCCGTTGGGCACCGCCACGTGGTAGGGGGTGCCGCCCGCGGTAAAGTCGATCGAGCCGTTTTCGACGTGCAGCGTCACCGGGGCACTCGCGGGCAGCCCGCTCGCCGTAAAGGCGCCGTTGAACCAGAGGGTGTCGCCGGCCGGGATGGCGGTGCCGTTGAACGTCGAACTGATGGCGGAAACCGTGGGGACGTCCCGGGCGTCGAGCAATTCCAGCCTCGGCCGGAAGGACGCCGGCCGGCGCTTCCGGGCCTGGTTCCCGCCCAACATCTTGCGGAGCAAGCGCATACGGTTTCTCCTGGTGGCACGACTGCCAACGGCGCGGGGGGGCTGCGAGTAAGACGGGATCAGTGCAAGGTAGGATAACAATCGGGCCGAGTCAAACGCCGCGGTGAGGTGCCGAGTCCTGTGTCCGAGCCGGGATCAGCAGCCGAAGCGCGCCTGGCCGACGGACAACCCGTGCGGCTTGCGACGGTCGGCGTGCCGACCCGCGACCGGGTTGAGGCCTTGCGGCGTTGCCTGGACAGCTTCGCCGCGCCGGCCCGCCGTCAGCCGCCGACCGAGTTTGTGGTGGTCGATGGGTCGG
Organism: Gemmataceae bacterium; assembly: GCA_036406755.1. Classification (GTDB taxonomy): domain Bacteria; phylum Planctomycetota; class Planctomycetia; order Gemmatales; family Gemmataceae; genus DASXAN01. Next base: position 6,566 of record DASXAN010000101.1, on the reverse strand, counting down.
ACCGGCCGGAGGCGGGTCAAGCCACTCTCCGGATGCTCGAACAGTTCCGGGACCGGCACGGGGCGGCGGTCTGGTACGCCGGCCGGGCGGACGTGTCCGGGTACGCGGAGGCACTGGCCCGCCACGCCGGCCTGCCCGCGGACGTGGTCCGCTTCGGCCTGCTCGGCGGCCCCGGCTATCCCGTGACCACCGGTGCCAGCCGGAACGTGCTGCTGCTGCACGCCGCCGGGGACGTGCTGCTCCAGGTGGACGACGACACCGTCTGCCGGCTCCGGCCCGCGCCCGGCCGGCAGGACGGGCTCGTCCGGGCGCCGCGGTTCGACCCGACCGAGTTCTGGCCCCTGCCGGACGACGAGCCGCCCGGCCCGCCGGACCAGTACGACCTGCTCGCCGTTCATGAACAGCTACTCGGCCGGGACGTGGACGGCGGCCGCGTGGCGGCGACCGCGGCCGGGGTGTGGGGGGACCCCGGGATGAGTTCGTCGCTGTACCTGCTGGCCCTGGACGGCGCGTCCCGGGAGCGGCTGCTGCGGACTGAGGCGGGCTACCGCCGGGCCGTCCGGGACCGCCGCCTGATGCGCGCCGTCGATCACCCGACCGCAGGCGGCGGCCTGTGCGTGGCCCTCAACCTGGGGCTGGATCACCGCACGCTGCTGCCGCCCTTCCTCCCCGTGCAGCGGAACCAGGACGGCGTCTTCGGCGCGCTGCTCCGGGGGTGTTTCGAGAATCGCCTCTTCGGCTACCTCCCCTGGATGCTCCTGCACGACCCCGCGGCGGGACGGCCGGATTCGACTAGGGGCGACTGGTCGCGGCAGGTCGGCGTGGGGAGCGGTCAGATCGTTCAGGCCGTGGTCAAGGCGCTGGCCCCGACAACAACGGGAACCGACGCGGGCGCTCGCCTGCGGCAGCTCGGGCAGGAGCTGGTGCGGCTGGCCGCGGCCCCCGAAGCGCGATTCGCGGACGCGGTGCGGGTGCTGATCGCGGGGCACCTGGGCCGGTTCGCTGCCGGGCTGGAGGAACGGTTGCGGTCCCACGGCGGCCGACCCGACTACTGGGCCGCCGACGTGCGGCAGGTGCTCGGCCTGCTGTCGCCGGAAGCCGTCGCACGGTTGGCCGTCTCGCCGACCGACCTGGCTGAGGCGTTCGGTCCGGAAGCGGCACTCCCCCGGCTGCGGGACCTCCTGACGGAGTTCGGGCGGCTGTTGGCCGTCTGGCCGGAGATGGTCGCGGCCGCCCGGCATCTACGGGCCCAGGACGTGCGCCCGGCTCGGCCCGTCTGAGCCGGGTCGCCCAGGTGCTCGATGACCCCGCGGACGTAGGATGTCCGCAGCACGTCCCACAGGCCGCCGACCGCCAGGTTCGTAGCGAGCAGGGCGGTGGCAACCCAGACGGGGCGGCGGGGACTCGGGAGGGGACTGATGACCGGCCCGTCCGTGCTGATCGTCGGTGCCGGGCCGACCGGCCTGGTGCTGGCCCTGTGGCTAACCAAGCTCGGGGTGCGGGTACGGCTCATCGACAAGACCGCCGAGCCGGGGACCACCTCCCGGGCGGTCGCCGTCCAGGCCCGGACGCTGGAGCTGTATCGCCAGGTCGGCCTGGCCGACGCGGTCGTCGAGGCCGGCGTCAAGGTGGCGGCCGCCAACCTTTGGGTCGGCGGGGTCAAGGCCGCGCGCCTGCCCCTGGGCCGCATGGGCGAGGGTCTGAGCCCGTTCCCGTACGCGCTGACGTACCCGCAGGACGCGCACGAACGGCTGCTGATCGACCGGCTCGCCGCCCTCGGCGTGACAGTGGAGCGGCCGACGGAACTGATCCGGTTCAACCAACACACCAACGGGGTGCGGGCGGTCCTCAAGCGGCCCGACGGGTCGGAGGAGGTGTGCGAGGCGGGCTACCTGGCCGGCTGCGACGGCGCCCGCTCGACCGTCCGGGAGGCGCTGGGGGTGGGCTTCCCCGGCGGGACCTACACCGGGCGGTTCTACGTCGCCGACGTGGACGCCGCCGGCCCGGCGGCCGACGGCGAGATCCACGTCGATTTCGGGGAGGCCGATTTCCTGGCCGTCTTCCCGCTCAAGGGGGCGGGCCGGGTGCGGCTGATCGGGCCGGTCAGCTGGGAGCCGGACGCCGAGCACGGCGAGCCGACCTTCGCCGACGTCGGCCGGCGGGCGGTCGGCAATCTCAAGATGACGATCGCCGCGGTGAACTGGTTCTCGACCTACCACGTCCACCACCGGGTGGCGGGGCAGTTCCGGGTGGGGCGGGCGTTCCTGCTCGGGGACGCGGCCCACGTCCACAGCCCGGTCGGCGGCCAGGGGATGAACACCGGCATCGGCGACGCGGTGAACCTGGCGTGGAAGCTCGCGGCCGTGCTGACCGGTGGGGCCGGCGACGGGCTGCTGACGACCTACGAGCCGGAGCGGATCGGCTTCGCCCGCCGGCTGGTCGCCACCACCGACCGCGTCTTCACGGTGGTGACGAAGCCCGGCGCCGTCGCCCGCTGGGTGCGGACCCGGCTGGTCCCCCGGATCGCCCCGCCGCTGTTCCGGCGGGCTGCCGTCCGCCGCTGGATGTTCCGCACCGTGTCGCAGATCGGCGTCAACTACCGCGGCGGCCCGCTGAGCGCGGGCGCGGCCGGGTCGGTCCGCGGCGGCGACCGGCTGCCCTGGGCCGAGACCGGTCCGGGGCGGGACAACTTCGACCCGCTCACGTCACTGACGTGGCAGGCGCACGTGTACGGTGAACCGCCCGGCGGCCTGGCCGACGCCTGCGCCGAGCTGCGGCTGCCGCTGCACCGATTCGACTGGCGGCCGGACATGCGGCGGGCCGGCCTGCGGCGGGCGGCGGTGTATCTCGTCCGGCCGGACGGCTACGTCGCCCTGGCCGACGCCCGCGGCGCCCCCGACCGGCTGCGGCGGTATTTCGACGACCACGCCGACCTCGGCCGGCGGAGTGCCCAGGTTCGTCACGCCGGGTGAGCGGCCCGGGTTCCCGCCGCGCCGGATGAATTATCAGCCCCGTTGACGGGGCTGAAAACCGGGTTTGACCACTCCACCGGTCCGACCGAGCCCGGGTCACCCACTTTCGCCGACCGCGCGGATTGGTGTCATTGCCGAGGACGCCCGCGGTATAATCGGGCCGTCGCACCACGGTCGAGCCGGAGCGGGCGGCGAGCATCCGGTCGCGCGGTACTGGAGCCGATGCCATGCATCGATTGTTCGGCTGCGTTTCGGACCGGACGAAGCACCAGGGGGGAGCAATGTTACCCGGTCGTCGTCGGCTGGGATCGGTGAGCGCCCTTGGAGCGGCGGCCGGTCTACTCCTGACCGCAATTGGTATAACCGCCCCCGTACCCAAGCCTCCGACCCCGCGCGACTGTAGCCACGGCCTGGAGCTCATGCTGAACGGCCAACTTCCGGGAGAGCAATTCGTCATTCAAGTCGACACAGAGTTCGACAAGAAGTCTCTTTGGCTGCAGATCCACGGAAACGGCATCGGCAACTGGAATAACGAGAAGCAGTTCACCCTAACCCCCGAACAGATTCGTCAACTCGCGCAGGCCTTCCGTCAGGCGAATTTCACCGGAATGCCCGCGTCATTCGGGCACGGCACGTCGATCGGAGGGGGATTGATGAAGGTGTCGTTCGTCCACCGTGTCTGGCTGATCATCGACGGTTTCATGAAGTACGTCGATCAGGCCGACCAGGGCGAACAATCGAAGGAGTTGGCTCAATTGGTTGACCTCATCCGGGAGATGTCGGCCAAGGCGGCGAAATCAGGCGTCTCGGCAACCGACCTGTCCGACGGAATGCGGAAGCTCGCCGCCCGGGAGTTGGCCCCCGAAGCGCTCGACGTTTATGTCAACTTCCGGGACAAGAAGCGGTGGATGCGGATTCAGGGCCGTGACGTGTCGGCGTACGAAGGCGAGCCGAGCAGGCCGGTCCGGCGGCGGCTGATCATGACCCGCGCGGAGTTCGAAGAACTCTTCGAGATGCTCCGGCCGGCCGACAAGGAATGGGCCGTCAGACTACCCGTCACTGAGCGGGTTGACCTCCACGTCCAGGTCCTGAACCGCCGTAAGGAAATGGAAGGCCGGCCGGCAGAAGGGCGGAAGGTGCCCGCGGAACGGACCGAGCGGCGGGATGATTTCGAGCGCGTTGTCAGCTGGCTCGATAAACTCCATCGACGGACTATGACAGAAGGCTACTTGGTGAGTAAGTGAAGTCGCCCGGAGTCCCACTCATGCCCCGCCGCGGCTGGTTCCTGATCCTCACCCCGCTCCTGCTCGCCGCCCCCGCCCGCCCCGACGACGCCCCGTCCCGGTACGAGCGCCGCGCCGACCACGACCCCAACGGCACCGGCGTCTTCTACATGGGCCGCGAGATCGCCCTGGTCATGGGCCACCAGGCGGCCGGCTGGCTCGACCGCCCCGAGCGCGAGAAAGAAGAACAGCCGGCCCGGCTGATCGACATTCTCAAGCTCAAGCCCGGCGAGGTCGTCGCCGACGTCGGGGCCGGCAGCGGCTACCTCACCTTCCGCCTCGCCGACCGCGTCGGGCCCACCGGCAAGGTCCTGGCCGTGGACATCCAGCCGGAGATGCTCGCCCTGATTCGCCAGAAGATGAAGGACAAGGGCTTGACCAACGTCGAGCCGGTGCTCGGCACGGAGGCCGACCCGAAGCTGCCGGCCGCGGCCGTGGACACGATCCTGATGGTGGACGTGTACCACGAGTTCTCGCGGCCGTTCGAGATGACCGAGGCGATGGTCAAGGCGCTCAAGCCCGGCGGGCGGCTGGTGTTCGTCGAGTACCGGCGGGAGGACGAGACGGTGCCGATCAAGCTGGTGCACAAGATGAGCGAGAAGCAGGTGGTCAAGGAGATGGGGCCGTTCCCGCTCAAGCACGTCGCGACGCACGCCGGGCTGCCGTGGCAGCACGTGATCGTGTTCGAGAAGGTGGGGAAGAAGGAGTAGCCGCTTGCGGCTATGCAACTGATTGCTCAGCCGCAAGCGGCTTAACCCGCGGCCGCCGCCCGCTCCGCCGGCGTCAGGGCCACCAGCCGGTCCCGCAGTGTCGCCGCCAGCGGGGCCAGGTTGGCCGCGTGGAACATGTCCAGGTGCCCGCCCGGGACCGGGTGTACCTCCACCCCGCCGGTCACCCAGTCGCCCCAGCCGAGCAGCGGGTCCTCGTACACCGCCGCCGTCCACGCCTCCTGGGCGGTCGCCTTGAACAAGAGCGCCGGCCCGTCGAACCGCCGCCGCGGCCGGTAGTGGTCGTGGGCCGCCTGGAGCGCCTCCCACACCTGCACCAGCGCGTCCTGCGGCAGCACGTCCAGCCCCTCGATCCGCGGGGCCGTCCACTTCGTCAGCCCGACCGCCCGCAGCGCCCGGTTCTTCACCTTCTCCAGCCGCTCTCGCAGGTACGCCGCCCGACCCACCCCCCGGCCGGTGACCAGCGTCGCCAGGTGGACGAACAGCCGCACCGGCAGCGGTTTCGGCCGCGGGTAGCCCGGGGCGGTGGCGTCGAAGACGACCAGCGGCCCGACCTGCCGGCCGGCCTGCTGGAGCTGCACCGCCAGCTCGAACGCCACCAGCGCCCCGATCGAGTACCCGCCGAGGATCACCGGGCCGTCCGGCCGCTCGGCCGTGATCTCCTCGGCGTACCGGGCGGCAATGTCCTCGATCCGGTCCGGGGTGCGGGCGGTGCCGTCCACGCCGATCGCCTTGACCCCGTACGCCGGCTGGTCCGGGCCGAGCAGGCGGGCGAACTTGTGGAACGTGAACACGTGCCCGCCGATGCCGGCGATCAAAAACAGCGGCGGCTTGGCCCCCTCCTCCCGCAGCGGCACGAGGCTGCCGGCCGTACCGGCCTCCAGCTTCTTCTGCAACACGGCCGCCAGCTTCTCGACCGTCGGGGCGGCGAACAGCGTCCCGAGCGGCAGGCTGTGGCCGAGCCGGTCCTGCACCCGGGTCAGGAGCACGGCCGCCTGGTACGAGTGGCCGCCGAGTTCGAAGAAGTCGTCGCGGACGCCGACCGGGTGGACGTTCAGCACATCCGCCCAGATGGCGGCCAGGTCCCGCTCGATGTCGTTGCGGGGCGGGACGGCGGCCCGGGACGGCGGGGCGGCGGCCTCGACGGCCGGCAGGGCCAGCCGGTCCACCTTGCCGCCGGGCGTCAGCGGCAGCCGGTCGAGGCGGACGACGGCCGACGGCACCATGTACTCCGGCAGGGCGGCCCGCAGGAACTTCCGCAACTCCTCCGCGGCCGGCGACCGGCCGGGGCGGGGGACGATGTAGGCGGCCAGGCTGTCGGACCCGCCGGGGCCGCGGCGGACGGCGGCGGCCGCCTGGGCCACGTCCGGGTGCTTGGCCAGGGCGGCCTCGACCTCGCCGAGCTCGATCCGGTGGCCGCGGACCTTGACCTGGTGGTCGGACCGGCCGTGGAACTGGAGCAGGCCGTCCGGCCGCCAGCTGGCCAGGTCGCCGGTGCGGTACATGCGGGGTGAGTGGTGAGTGGTGAGTGGTGAGTGGTGAGTGGTGGAGCGGTGCGGTTCTGACCACTCACCACTCACCAC
>DASXAN010000100.1:0-2048 GCA_036406755.1 Gemmataceae bacterium | reverse complement strand
GGGCCAGCTGGTGCAGCGGGGTCACGCCCAGCCAGTCGGGCCGGTTCGGGTCCATCCCGTGTCGGAACAGCAGCTCGTTCAGCTCGCGGGTTTTGGCACACACCAGCCAGCCGGGGAACTCGACCTGTTTCGGCAGGTCCGGCCGGTAGCGGAGCATCAGCCGGACGAACGCCTCCTGGCCCTCGCCGGCGGCGTTGGCCAGCGCGTCGGGGTCGTCGGCCAGCGCCGGGTTAGCGGCGAAGACGGCCGCGGCCGTCCGCACGTCGCCGTGGTAGGCCATCAGGTCGACGGCCCGGGCGGCGCCGTGGGAGCAGAGCAGGTCGATCATCCGTTGGTCGCCGTTGGAGATCGCCCGGCTCAGGGCGTCGGCGGAGCTTTCGACCTCGGGGTTCGGGTAGGCACCGTGTTCGAGCAGCAGCTCGGCGATCTCGTAGTGGCCGTTGGCGGCCGCGGAGTAGAGGGCGTGGCCCCGCGGGGCGACCCCCTCCTCGGGCAGGTTCGGATCGGCCCCGCGGTCCAGCAGCAGCCTGACGATCTCGACGTGCCCCCGGGCGGCGGCGTTGTTCAGCGGCGCCCCGGAGCCGATGTAGTACGCGACATAATCGGAAACGCGGTTGGCCAGCGACGGGTCGCGGTCGAGCAGTTGCTTCACCCGGCCCAGGTCGCCGATGGCCGCGGCGGTGCAGATGTCGCACTCGGCCCCGTGGGCACGGAGGTGCGAAAGGACCTCGGCCGGCGTGGTCGTCACCTCCTTCGGAACGTCCCGCCAGCCGCGGTAGTGGTAGTCGCCGTTGACGAGCTGGATCGGCCGGCCGCCGTCGGCCCGCCGGGCGTTGATATCCGCACCACGGGCCAGCAGCTCGTCGATCACGTCGAGCTGCCGGGTCATGACCGCCCAGTGGATCGGCCGGTTGGACCGCTCGTCGCCGGCGTCCAGCAGGTCGGGCTCGGCGTCGAGCAGGCGGCGGACCTTCGGCAGGTCGCGGTCGCGGATGGCCGCGGCGACGGCCTCCCCTCGGGGCGAGGCCCCCTGGACGCTGGCGTAGTTAGCTTCCAACAGCGCTCCCATCTCGGCGAACCCACGGTCGCGGCAGACGTCCAGAAGGCTGTCGTGGACCGCCAGGCCGAGCGGGTCGGCGCCGTGCTCGAGCAGGAATGCGGCGACGGCCACCCGGTTCTCGCGGACGGCGAAGTACAGCGGCGTCCGGTAGGCGTACTGGGCACGGACCAGTGCGGGGTCCCTCGTCACCAGCCGCCGGATCGTGTCCAGGTCCCCGCCGCTGGCGGCGCAGAACATGGCCCAGACGTCCGTCCCGGTCCCGGGGGACCAGAGCAGCCGCTCGTCCGTGGCCAGTACGGCCGGCCGGGTCATTTTCGGGGCAGTCGCGGTCATCACCCGGCCCTCGTCAGAAGTCGTCGGTCGGCGGGCTCACGGAAAAAAACGCCAGTTCCTGCACCTGGACGTTGCTCTTCTTGGTCAACTGCACGGGCACGGACGCCTTGCCGATCAACCCCCGGTCGGCCAGGTACTCGCACGCCGTGGTCACGCCGCTCACGTCGAGGTTCCGCTGGAAGTGGTTGTCGATCTCGGTGGCGGATCGGGCTTCGCCAATGTCCCGCAGGTGGTCCATCACCGGGGCGAATAGCGTCGCGGTCCGCTCGGCGATGTAGCCGTCCGCGGCGTCGAGGGCGGCCTGCACGTTCTTCCGCGTCTTCCTGGTGTTGAGCAGGTCGGTGTACACCGTCTTGAAGAAGGCCGGGTTCAGCTTCAGCGCCTGCGGGAGAACCTCACGGTCAGCCAGGAGACCCGCGCCGATCACCTCGATCTTGGCCAGCGGCATCGCGGCGGTGAGGAGCCACAGGGCCGTGTACTCGAGGTCGCCGCGGGTGACGAACCATTTGCGGGCCTTATACAGGGCCGGCAGCACGGCCGTGGCCGCCCGGAGCAGTTGCAGCTGCGTGTCCCGCTCGCCGAGGTCGGTGAGCCGGGACCACAGGTCGGCGATCGTCCGGTCATGCGTGTACAGCAGCCGACCCTTGGCCAGGAA
>DASXAN010000099.1:0-5505 GCA_036406755.1 Gemmataceae bacterium | reverse complement strand
GAGGAAGTCCTGTAGCCAGACGAAGTGCATCCGCTGGGCCATCGCCACGAGGGGCAGGAGGTCGCCCAGCCGGATGCGGACGCCGGCCTCCGGCTGCGGTGAATCCTCGGGGTCGGCGGACGGAAAAACGCGGAGCAGACGGCGGGCCATGTCCTACCTCCCTGCGGTGGGGCCGCACAGTTGCCGGACCGGGATCGCGGGCGGGCGGTCCCATCCTCCGACATCGGCACCCGCCGCGGCCGGCCGTGAATGAAACCGCGGCCGGCCCATTCCGCCCACGCCGCCGGACCGCTGGGGACCCGGCCGAACCGGTATAATCACCCGGGTCGCCCGCCGCGAGCCTGCCCATGCCCACCACCTTGACCGTCGTCGGGGCCGGCGCCTGGGGCACCGCCGTGGCCATCCACCTCGCCCAGAACCCCGACCACGCCGTCCGACTCTGGTGTGCCCGGGCGCGGAGCGCGGACGACCTGATTGCCTGTCGCGAGAACGCCCGGCTGTTGCCCGGCGTCCGCATTCCGGAGGCGGTCGAGATCACCGGCGACACCGCTCAGGCGGTCGCCGGGGCCGACCTGCTCATCGCAGCCGTCCCGACCGTCTACATGCGGGCTACGCTGCGACCACTTGCCGGCGTCGTCTCGCCGGCCGTCCCGGTCCTGAGTCTGGCCAAGGGGGTTGAGAACGAGACGTTCCTGCGGCCGACGGAGATCGTGGCCCAGTTGTGGGGCACGGAACGGCTGGCGGTGCTGAGCGGGCCGAGTCACGCCGAAGAAGTCAGCCGCGGCCTGCCGGCGTCGCTGGTCGCCGCGAGCACGGACCTCGACCTGGCGCGGTGGGTCCAGCAGCGGTTCTCGACCGAGCGGTTTCGGGTCTACACCAACCTCGACGTGGTCGGCGTCGAGCTGGCCGGTGCGCTCAAGAACGTCCTGGCGATCGCCGCCGGTATCGGCGACGGGCTCGGGTTCGGCGACAACGCCAAGGCGGCCCTACTCACCCGCGGACTGGTCGAGATGGCCCGGTTCGGCGTCGCCCTCGGGGCCGAGCACGCCACGTTCTTCGGCCTGGCCGGCGTCGGCGACCTGATCACCACCTGCTTCAGCCCGCACGGCCGTAACCGCCGCGTCGGCCAGCGGCTCGCCGCCGGCGAATCGCTCGACGCCATCGGCCGCAGTAGCGAGATGGTGGCCGAGGGGGTCTACACGACTCGGAGCGCTTACACCCGGGCCCGCCAGATGGGCGTCGAGATGCCGATCGTGACCGAGGTCTACCGGGTGTTGTATGAGTCCAAGCCGCCGCTCCAGGCCGTCAGCGACCTGATGCTCCGTCGGCCGGTCCCCGAACGGCCGGGCGGCCCGGCGTGACGGCCGCAATCGGTGTGAGGGACCGACGTTCATCAAACCGCGCTTGGCCCGGTCGGATGGTGATCGGTGACGATTCGGCACGGCAAGGTGTCGCGGCTCGACCGGATTGATGCGCCGCGGTATGAATAGCCGAAGGAGGTCGTCATGCTGCGCATCGCGTTCAAGGAGTGGGCGGTCATCTGCCGGGCGCTGGCCGAGGGCCGCCAAGCCCTGATCTTGCGCAAGGGGGGCATCGCCGAGGCCGGTGGGGAGTTCACCCCTGAGCACCGCCGCTTCTGGCTCTATCCGACCTACGCGCATGAGAAGCCGAACGGGATCAAACCGGACGCCGTTGACTTGTTCCGTGCCGCGGAGGCCGACCGCCCGCCCGCCGCTATGCTGCGACTGACGCATTTCGCCGAGGTGTCCGGCGTCTATCACGTGCGGCAGCTTTTTGGTGCGCTGCTGCTCGACGATCTGCACGTCTGGTCGGAGACGACGGTGCGGCATAAGTTCGAATACCGTTCACCGGGTTTGTACGTCCTGCCGGTGCGCGTGTTTCGGGCCGCGGCACCGACCGAACTTCCCGAAACGCCCGCCTACGCCGGCTGCCGCACCTGGGTCGAGCTCGACCGTGAGCTGCCGACCGCCGGGGCAACCCCGGTTCTCGGCGGTGCCGCGTTCGATGCGCTTCTCGACGCCCTGGATCGCCGATTGACCCCGACCGCACTGGCCTGAGCCGGGTGGCATGGCGGTTGCAGTGTATCTCCGTACAGTTAAGGTTACTGAAAGGAGATACCGATGAGTCAGCACAAGACGGCCGCCGCGAAAACGACCGACCTCGATAGCGACGACCTCCGCAGCACCGATCTGCGCGCGTCGCCGATGATGGCCCGCCTGCTCGACGCCCTCGAAGGCGGACAGGACGTCGGCCACTACGGCCGGTTGGTGTTCGTCATGGTCGCCCGCCACTTCTTGGACGAGGACGAGCTGGTGCGGCTGCTGGCCGACCAGCCGGACCAGGACGAGGCCAAGGCGCGGGCGCTGGTGCTCCAGGTGAAGGCCAAGCGCTACAGCCCGCCCAAGCGGGAGCGGGTCCTCGAGTGGCAGGCGCAGCAGGACTTCCCGATCTGTCCGAGCGAGGACCCGGACGCCGGCAACGTCTACCGCGACCTCAAGTTCCCCGACGAGGTGTATGAGCACATCGGCGAGTACTACGAGGAGAAGGCGGATGCGCAGTAGCCGCCGGTCAGCGCCGCTCGTACTGGTTGCCCGGCAGCCGCCGGATCGCTTTGCGCATCTCCAGCACCATGAGCGTCCGCGTTAGCTCCGGCACGCCCAGCGCCAGCGTCTGAGCCATGGCATCGACGTGCCGCGGGCCGTCGGCGAGGAAGTCCCACACGCGCCGGGCCGGGCCGTCCAGGTCCGGCGGCGGGGCCTGCGCGGCGGGCCGCTCGGACTTCGCGGCGGGCGCGCCCGGTGACAGCCCAGTGGCCAGTGCCTCCAGGATGTCGTCCACGGACCGGACGAGTGTCGCCCCCTGGCGGATGAGCAGGTGGCAGCCGGCGCTCGCCGGGCTGTCCACCGGCCCGGGCACGGCGAACACTTCCCGCCCCTGCTCGGCCGCGTGCCGGGCGGTAATGAGCGTCCCGCTCCGCTCCGACGCCTCGACCACGACGACCGCCTGAGACAGCCCGCTGATGATGCGGTTCCGTGGCGGGAACATGGCCGGCAGCGGTTCGGCGTCCATGGGCGCTTCGCTTACCAACGCCCCGGCGGCCTGGACCTGGGCGGCGAGATCAGCGTGCTCCGGCGGGTAGACGCGGGAGAGGCCGCCGGCCAGAACGGCGACGGTCCGTCCGCCGGCCTTCAGCGCCGCGGCATGGGCGACGCCGTCGACGCCGCGGGCCAGCCCGGAGACAACGGAGAACCCGGCGTGCACCAGTCCGGCGGCCAACCCCTCCGTAACCCGCCGACCGTAGCCGGTGCAGCCGCGGGAGCCGACGACGGCGACGGCCCGGTGGTCGGCCGGCGTCAGCGTGCCGCGGACGTAGAGCAAGTGGGGCGGGCCGGGGATTTCTGCCAGGGCGGGCGGGTATTCCGCCGTGCCGAGGGCGATCAGTCGGACGCCGTGCCGGCTAATCGACTCGCACTCCCGCTCCAGCCCGACCGAGGCCAGGGCCGCGGCGAACTGCTCACTCAGCTTCGGCCCGATGAGCGGCACCCGCCGCAGTTCGGCGGCGGTCGCCCGGCGGACGGCCCCGGCCGAGCCGAAGTGTCGCAGCAGCGCTGCCGTGAGCCGCGGGCCAAGATTGGGAACGAGGTTGAGTGCGAGCAGGTCGCGCAGCTCGGGCGACAGGCCGTCGGCCATCGCGGGTGCCTCCGGGGGCTGGTCAACTCCCGTACCAGAACATATCACGGGCCGGCCCGCAAGGGTGCGGGTCGTTACCGTCCTGCTTTCCGGGGTCGGGAGAACGTATAATGCGATGACCATGCGGACCAGCGACGGGACATCCGGCATCACCGCGGCGTTCGTCATCGGCGTGGAGGCATCGCAGGAAGGCGTCCGCCCACCGGCCCGATACGCCGCCGCCGATGCCGCGGCTTTTGCGGATGCGCTCGGTACGCTCGGTGCCCACCCGACGACGCTCCTCGACGGCACCGCGACCAAGACGACGATCGAATCGCGGCTCCGCCGGCTGTCCGCCTCCGATGACGACACCCTCGCAGTCTACTTCGCCGGCTACGTCGTCGCCGCTGGCGGCGTCAACTACCTGGTCGTCCACGACACCCAGCCCGACGATCTAATCCCGACCGCCGTGCCGCTGCGGGTAGTCGTCGAGGCCGTCGAACGGTCGCCGTGCCGCCGCGGCGTACTGTTCTTCGACCCCCGCCCCTTGCCCGACCGACCCGCCGGAATGGGCGATTTCGCGGCCGGCGAGCTGGGTGAATTGTTCGGGTCCTCGGAAAAGTGCATCGCCTTCGTGTCTCGCAGCGAAGGTGAGGAGCCGTACGTTTCAGATGCGCTTAAACACGGCGTCTGGGCTCACCTAGTGCTCGCAGCACTCGCCGGCGACGCCCCGGCCGCGCTGGACGCCCGACACCGACTCACGCCCCGCTCACTCCAGCGCTACTTGACCGACGAGTTGCCGCGGGTGCTGCGGCAAGTGCTGGAAGACCCGGCGGAGCAGACCCCGGCCCATTACGGCCGATCGCCGGCCGGGTCGGTGCTCGCCGACTTGGGGCCAACTCTCCGTAATCGCCGGGCGGCGGCCGAGCTGGCTGGCCAGCAGCTGGAGCGGGTCGTCCTCTGGGCGGAGACGCGGACGCGGGTCAAGGACCTGGCGGGATTCCAGAAGACCCACCACGTCCCCGACCGCGTCCGGCCGGCGACGGTCCGGTTCGCCGCTACGGTCGCCCGGGACGACTTGCAGGCCGACCTCGACGCTGTGTACGCGGCCGTCCGCGAGCACCTCGGCTACCGCCGCAAGGACGTGACGTTGACCCCGCCCACCGACGGTGCCGGGGCGTTGCGGACGCCGGAGTTCGATTACCTGGCCAGCGTCGCGCTGGCCGAGGACGACCCCACCACGGTCGTCATCCGCCGGGAGGTGACGCACGTGCGGTCGGCGGATGTGCTCCGCCGACCGGCGTTCCAGGCGGCGTTCGGGTCGGCGTTCCAGGCGCTGTCGTTCGAGTACGCCGCGCCGCTAGACGTGGAAGGGCTGGTGGACCGGCTCGAGGAGGAACCGCCGACCGGTGTGCGGGTCCGTTGTGCGGCGGACGCGTCGTGGTGCGAGCTGGACCTGACCGGATTCCCGGGGACCGTTCGTGTCGAGCGGTGCCGGCTCGACATCGTGGGCCGGCGGATCGCCGGGGCGAACACCCTGTGGGCCGCCTTCGAGGCATTTCAGCAGCTGTTCAACCGGGCGACGGCGGCGAAGGCACTGCCGCCCGCCGCGCCGTGACGACGCGCGGATGGCCGTCGGCATCGCGGACCGTTGGGCCGGGCGTCAGGCCGGCGGTCGCGGCGAGCCGCCGGACCGCTTCCGCCTCCTGATCAAAACCGATCTCGACCAACAACCAGCCGCCCGGGGCCAGCCGATCCGGCGCGCCGGCGATCAGCCGGTCGAAGACCGCCAACCCATCCGGGCCGCCGTCGAGC
>DASXAN010000098.1:0-4848 GCA_036406755.1 Gemmataceae bacterium | reverse complement strand
TCGCGGCTAACCGCGTTTTGGTACGCCTCTTGCGGCATCTGCGGTGCCCGAGCGCGCCCATTCCCCGTGAGGACCTGTCATGCCGAGCACGAAAGGCCGCAGTTGGAAGTTGGAACGGGCCGGCGTCAACCGCCGCGGGGCCGACCGGTCCCGGTCGAACAAGTACTCGAAGTCGTCGGACCAGACGAAACGGCCGGGGGCGCACACCCGCGACCAGGTGTGGGTCGGCGGCTACACCCGGGCCGACGGCACCAAGGTCAAGGGCTACTACCGCGAAGCGGCCGGGTGACCGCTACCGGCTCTGCGACCGTCGGAACTGGGCCAGCCCGTCGTACACCGCCAGCGACTCGACCTCGTCCACCGGCACCCACACCTCCGCCCCGGTGACGAACGGCCGGAAGCTCAGGGCGTCGTCGGTCACCGACTTGCCGACCAGGAACGGCCGGCCGCCGAGCGGGCGGACCTCGGCCTTCTCCAGGAGAACTTCCTTCACCCCGGCCCGGGACTGGACGTACACCAGTTTGCCGGCGAACTCGCCGCCATTTTTGGCCGGCGGCGCCGGCTTCGGCTCCTGCGCCCGCAGCACGAGAGCGCCGACGACCACCACCGCGGCCGCCCCGATCCACGCCTTGCTCATGTCGCACCTCCGGGATCAATCATCCCCCGGCGGCGGGCGGCGCGTCAAGGACATGGACAGTTCTCCCCTCTCCCCTCTGGGGAGAGGGGCCGGGGGTGAGGGGTAGTCTCTCCGAGCAATCCATGCCCCTCACCCCGGCCCTCTCCCCAGAGGGGAGAGGGAGAAAGAAGAAGCGGCCCAATCGCTGCAAACCCCCGCCGCCGGAATTGGGGTTGCACGCCCCCGGGTGAGTCGGTAAAGTCGCCCCACCCGACATTCCGCACTCCGGGGACATCCCGGGCCGCCCCATCTCCAAGGAGGGAGAGTCATGGCCGCCCCGCGCACCCGTCCGTTCATCGGCGTCAACGCCGACCTCGTCACCCCCGCCAAGGCCGCCCCGATGACCCGGCTCGCCGTCGGCTACGCCGACGCCGTCACCGCCGCCGGCGGCCTGCCGGTCGTCCTGCCGCCGTACGCCAAGGACGTGGACCTGGACGCCCTGCTCGACCGCCTCGACGGCGTCGTGTTCACCGGCGGCCTGGACCTCGACCCCCGCCGGGCCGGCCAGCCGACCCACCCGGCCGTCGTCCCCATGCCGGAGCGGCGGGAGGTCAGCGACCGCCGCCTCATCCAGGCCGTCATCGACCGCCGCATGCCCGTCCTGGCCATCGGCGTCGGCATGCAGCTCTTGAACGTCACCCTCGGCGGCAGCCTGTTCCTGCACCTGCCGGAGGAGAACCCCAAGGCGATGCCGCACTTCGACCCGTCCGGCTACCCGCACCGGCACACGGTCCTGCTGGAGGCGAACACCCGGCTGGACGAGATCTACGGCGGCGGCGAGCTGCGGGTCAACAGCGGCCACCACCAGGCGATCAAGACGGTCGCCCCGAAGTTGCGGGTCGGGGCACTGGCCCCGGACGGGGTGATCGAGGCGGTCGAGTCGGACGATTCGGACTGGTTCTGCGTCGGCGTGCAGTGGCACCCGGAGGCGGACACGGCGTCGGCGCTGGACATGCAGCTGTTCGAGTGCTTCATCCAGGCGTGCCTGCGGGCCAGCCAGCCGCTGGCCGTGGCGGCCTGACCGAGCCGCTTGCGGCTATGCAACGCCCGCATAGCCGCAAGCGGCTACTTTGATTTCACCCCGCTCGCCGGTTCGGCCGTCACCGCCGCCCACGCCACCTCTTGCAACACCCGGTTCACCTTCGCCGCGTTCTCCCCCAGGCCGGCGTTCGCCAGGAACTCCGGCACCGCCAGCCCGACCGGGCTGCGGTCGTAGATGACGGCGAAGTGGCAGTACGCCACCAGCGTGTACAGTGGCGCTTTGCCGTGGCCGAGGTCGTCCCGGAACAGCTCCGACTGCCTGGCGATCCCCGGCACCTCGCCCTTCGCCACCCGCTCCCGCAGCCGGACGACGGCTTCGCCGACCGGCACCATGAATACCACCGGCCGCTTGAGCTTGTCCGCGTACCGGGCGTTGATCGCCTCCACCTGCGCCCGGACCTTGTCGGTGAACGGCGCCTGGGCCTTGCGGACGGCGGCCAGGTCGGCGGCGTCCCGCTGGGCGTTGGCGAACGCGCCCCGCTGGCCGTCGCGGGGAATCCACGACGCCTGCACCGTCACCCGCCCGGCCGGGTTGTATTCGAGGAGAAGGTCGGTGAACTTGTCGATGGCCGGGTCCGGCAGGAGTTGGTTGGGCGCGAGGGTGAGGACATCGACCTGGCGGGCCTTGATGGCGTTGCGGACCTTGTTGTCGGGGTCGGGCACGTCCCAGTGTTTGCTGACGGTGGACCCGCCGATGCCCTGGAAGCCGGCCAGTTTGTGGCCGGTGATGCCGGCCGCTCTGGCCATCTGCCCGAGCGGCTCGCGGATGGGCATGTGGAAGCTGTGACCGCAGACGAACACCCGCACGCCCGCCGGGGCCGGGGCATCGCCCCAGGCGGGCAGGGCGGCGACGATTGCGATGAGGCCGGCGGGAACGAGGCGGCGGGGCATGGGAGGAACCTCCGGGGCGGGCGTGCCCGTTGCGAACCAGTGTCCGCCCGCCGGATCGGCGAGTCAACGACTTTCGCCGCGGCGAGCGGGGTTGCGTGAGCGCCCCGAGTTCTTCCAACGGTCACTGACTACCGCAAGTTCTCGCGGCGCTTACGCAACCCCGCTCGCCATTGACCGGTAGGCTGACCGGGGCTGCGTCTCCGAAGCCCCGGCCACCCGGAAGTCGATTCAGCGGCCTTTGACCTTGATCTGGTTGCGGTATAGTGCGGTGTTGGTCGTGGGCGGATACTATGGCGCACGGTTCGGTCCGTGGGGATTCCGATGAAAAAGCAGGCGTTCGAGGAGTTGGTCACGAGCGTCCGCCAGGCCGGGGCCATTCGCCGGGGGAAGCGGCGGCCCGGCCGGGTCACGGAGTTCGCCCCGGTGGACGTGAAGGCGATCCGCCAGCGGCTGGGCAAGTCGCAGGCCGAGTTCGCCCGCATGATCGGCGTCAGCGTGGCGACGCTGCAGAACTGGGAGCAGGGCCGCCGCCGCCCGGAAGGCCCGGCGCGGGCGCTGCTCAGGGTTGCGGCGGAAAACCCCGACGCGGTGGCGGAAGCACTTTCGACATAGGCGGGCGGTCGTCAGCGTACCCGCCCCGCCGCCCACGCCGCCAGCTGCTCCCGGAAGATCTTCGCGTTGTGCCGCACGTCCACCGGAAACGTCGGGTGAAACAGGATCGTCGCCACCCCGCGGGTGTGCTCGTGCTTCGCCCCCAGCTCCAGCAGCTCCCGCGTCAGCCGCGCCCGGTCGGTGCCGCGGGCGGTCGGTTCCAGCTCGACGCACAGCACCGGCGTCTGCTTCCCGGCCGGGCCTACGCCGACTAGCGCCGCCCGGTACACCGCCGGGTGGGTGTTGAACACCGCCTCCACCGGGATCGTGTCCAGCGGCCCGGCCGTCGTCGTCACCCGGTGCGCCTTGCGGCCGCAGAACCACAGCCGGCCGCGGTCGTCCAGGTAGCCGAGGTCGCCCATGCGGTGCCACACCGCCTGCGGCGGAAATCCCAAATCCGAAGCACCAAATTCCAAATCTCCTTTTTGGGATTTGGGATTTGGGATTTGGATTTTCGCCCGGCGGGTCGCCTCCGGCCGGGCGTGGTAGGACCGCGTCACGAACGGCCCCGTCACCGTGATCTCGCCGACCCGGTTCGGCGGCAGCCGGAGCGAGTCGTCCCACGTCGGGATCGGCTCGTCGGTGACGGGGATGATCGCCACCTCGACCCCCGGCACCGGCCGGCCGACGCACACCCCCGCCCCCTCGTCGGTTCGGCGCCGCGTCTCGCCGAGGATCTCCCGGCCGCCGATGGACGCCACCGGCAGGCACTCCGTCGCCCCGTACGGCGTGAACACCTCCGCCCCCGGCCCGAGCAGCCTCGTCATCCGCTCGATCACCGCCGCCGGCACCGGCGCCCCGGCCGAGATGACCCGCCGCAGCGACGGCAGCGTGACGCCGCGGGCGACGCCCCAGCGGCTGACGGCGTTCAGCAGCGCCGGCGAGCCGAACAGGTTGGTCACGCCCCAGTCTTCGATCGCCTCGACGATGTTCGGCGGGTACACGCCGGCCGGCCGGGTCGGGTCCATGTCCGGGACGACGGCCGTCATGCCCAGCGCGGGCGCGAACAGGGCGAACAGCGGGAACGTCGCCAAGTCCACTTCGCCCGGCCGGATGTCGTAGAGGTTGCGGAGCGCCTCGACCTGGGCGGCGAAGATGCCGTGGGTGTAGACCGCCCCCTTGGCGACGCCGGTGCTGCCGCTGGTGAACAGGATGGCGGCCGTTTCATCAGCCGTGACAGCCGATGGTATGGGACTTACGGGCCCCATGAGTCCCATCCGGCGCACCTCCGCGAGCGTGTACCGCGCGAACAGCCGTGATCCAACCCCGACTGTCAGCCGCACGCTCCCCTTCGCCCAGCCGAGGACCGCCCGCGCCACCTGGGCCTTGCCGACGCCGATGAACGCCTCCGGCGCCGCCTCCCCCAGACACCGCCCCAGGTGGCGGACGCCCATGCCCGGGTCGATCAGCACCAGCACCGCCCCGAGCTTGAACAGGGCGAACGTCAGGGCGAAGAACTCCAGGCTCGGCGGCACCATCAGCGCCGTGCGGGTGCCGCGGCCGACGCCCAGCGCCGCCAACCCGCGGGCCAGCCGGTCGCTCTCCTCGTCGAGTTGCCGGCAGGTGACGTGGACGTAGGCCCGGCGGCC
>DASXAN010000097.1:0-3666 GCA_036406755.1 Gemmataceae bacterium | reverse complement strand
AGCTCGGCGTCGTCCGGCCGGGTGCGGAGCAGAACCTCGAGGTGGTCGATCGTCTCCGGCCAGGCGCCGCGGGCCAGGCCGAGCTCGACCGCCTTGCGGCGGACGGCGTCGTCGTCGGGCTTGAGGCGGAGGATGCGGGCGTAGAGGTTGAGGACGCCGTTGAACTGGCGGGGCGTCTTCGCCTTGTCCTTGAGCCACTCGGCCAGGTCGGCCATCATGGCGACGTCGCCGGGGCGGAAGTCGAGGTACTGGGCGGCGAACTTGATGGCGTCGTCCGGCCGGCCGGCCTCGCGGGCCCGGTCCACCTGCCAGCGGAGGTCGTCGGCGATGTGGCCGTAGCGGACGACGTGGAGGGCGTGGAAGCCGCCGGCCGTGGCGGCGCAGATGAGCGTGAGGATCGCGGCGAACGTCCAGTTGACGCGGCGCATGAGCGGCTCAGGGTGCGGGGTCGGGGCGAGCGCGGAGCGGGTGGAGTATAGGTCCTATGGGTCTCATACGACCCATAGGACCTATTCCCCGAGTTGCTTAGCTGTTGCGGCGCCGCCGCAGCAGGCCGGCCAGCGGCAGGCCGGCGGCGAACAGGGCCAGGGTGGCCGGCTCGGGCGTCTTCGACCCGGCGGAGGCCACCGGCACGACCGTCGAGGTGATGGTGTGCTCGGAGTGGTCGTTGTCCTGGCGGTGGGCGGCCGACGTGAAGTCGGAATCGGCCAGGTGGTTGTACGGGCTGAGCAGGGAGAAGCTGCCGAGCAGCTGCTGGCCGAAGATGGTCGTCGCCCCGGTGTACGTCCAGGTGTAGTTCGGGATGGCCGCGTCGTCGGCCGGGTTGGTCTTCTCCGGGGTCGTGCCGACGTTGTTGGTCGACAGCGTCCAGTCGGTCGGGGCCGACCCGCTGCCGGAGATGGCGCCGGCGAAGTCGTAGATGGTGAAGTAGTCGCCCGGCTGCACGTACACGTCGGACGTGACGACGACGTTGTACGTCCACTTGTAGTTGCCGTCGCCCGTCGGCGTGACGGTGACGTTGTTCGGGATCAGGCCGGCGCGGGCGGCCGGGGCGGCGACCAGGGTCAGACCGACGCCGGTCAGCAGCACCAGGGTCGCGAGCAGGTTCCGTTTCATCTGACGCTCTCCTCCTTGACACGGTTCCCGTGGCGGTCACGCGCCGGGGGCGCGGCGGCCGCTCTGAGACGTTCGGGGGTGACCGCCCGTTCCGTTCGTCCGGAATCGTCGGGCCGGAGTGACGCGGGTGCGACTCGTGCGCGACGCCTGTCCGGTCAACTCGGGCGGCATCCTAAGCCGACCGGCCCGGCAGGTCAACCGCAGATAAATGGGGGTCCCGGGGCGGACTTGACAGGCAACGGGGGATGCTCCCCGTCGCCGCAACGGGTTGCGGGATTTTGACTTTTGACCCGGCGGCAGTCGCCGCCCGGGCCCACAACCTTGGTCGGGCGGTCGATGGGCTGCGGCGACGCCAAATTATCTCGGGGCCGGGTCGCCGATCACTAGCGTCGTGCCGCTCAGGGCGTCGAGCCGGATCGACAGCCGGCCGGAGTCCGGGACCGGGCCAAGGTCAGCGCCGGCAAGAATGTCGCGGACCGTCTGGCCCCGGAGTTGGCCGGCGTCCACGCCCGGCAAGTGGGATAGGTCCAAGTCCTCGGCGGCGGGCCCGCGGCCGAAGTTCAGGGCCGTGACAGCCAGTGGTCGATCCGGCAGCCGCAGTACCAGCAGGCATACAGCCCGGTCCTTCGGCTCCGGCACGGCGACCAGCTCGCCCTCGGCGACGCGGTACGCCCGGCGGGCGGCGAGCAGGCCGCGGAGGCGGGACGCGAACGACCTCGGCTCGCGGAGCTGGTCGGGCAGCGGGCCGTAGAGGCACGCCGCCCGCGGCAGGCCCCACACCGACTTGTCGGCCGCGGCGTTCGCGCCGGTCAGGTCCACGCCGCCGCGGTTGACCCAGCGGTAATCGCCGCCCTTGACCCGGTCCTTGACCGCGTCCTCGGGCACCGGCAGCGCCCCGACGAGGTCCCACGCCGACAGGCTGAACACCCCCGGCTGTAGCGCGTTGGCCGCCGCCAGCAGCAGGTGCGCTTGCTTGATCTGCTCGCGCTCGTCCGCCGTGGCGTGGGCCGGGTCGCGGACGCCCAGGCCGGCGGCGACGAACGCGGCGAACGTGGTGGCGACGCCGTCCTTCTCGGGCCGGTACAGGCGGTTGAGCGGCGCCGCCTCCCCGGCCGCCTTCTCCCGCATTTCCTTGAGCAGCCGCTCCTTCAACTGCTTCCGCGTCACCGTCTCACCGTTGACCTCGACTTTCGCGTCCTTCGGCTCGTCCAGCTCGGTGAGCTGGTAGGTGATCTCGTCGTGGTTCTGGAGGTCGTGGACCATCGTGCCGGGGTCCACGCCGGCGTCGTGCATCATGCGGAAGGCCAACCGTAGCGGGCCGGCGTCGCCGGTCAGCGCGGCGTTCAGCACCTGGGCGCGGGTCGTGAAGTCGTACGACAGGTCCGGGCCGAAGCGGGTGAAGGTCTTCAGATCGGTGAGCGGCACGTTCAGTTCGTGGAAACTGAACCCGCCGAGCTTGCGGACGAACATGGCCAGCATGTTCGTGCTTGCGACGGAGAGCGGGTGCTTGAACATCCGCGCCTCATCCTTGCCCGGCTGCTGCTCGATGCCCAGGAACGGGACGGCGTCGAACCGCACGACCGCGAGGCCGAGGTCGTGGACGAGGTGAACCGCCTCGCCGCCGACGGCCCGCTGGGCGGCGAACGACGGGTCGAGCCAGTCCAGTGTCGGCTGGCTCGGCTTGAACGCATGCAGGTAGACCCAGCGGCGGACCTTGCCGTCCACGCCGGGCACCTCGCCGGTGGCGCTCCAGCCGCTCCACTGCTTGGCCTCGGGGGCGGCGTCGTTGGAGTGGATCGGGCCGGGGATGTAGCCCTTCTCCGACAGCGCTTTGGCGGTGTCCGGCGGCACCAGTTCCGTCGCCCAGGGGCCATCGACCTTCGGCAACAGCGGCCAGTGGTCCCGGCGGATTTCGACGATCGTGTACATGCCGGGGTAGTCGCGGTAGGCCATCGTCGCCAGGCGGAAGTCGGGGCCGGTGCCGGTGTGCAGCGGGACGAGGCTGCCGCCGATGAGCCCGCCGTGCTCCCGGGCGATCGTCACCAGCCGGCGGAACTCGTCGCCGGTGCCGAGCTGCGGGTCGATCTCGCCGGTGATTGGGTCGAACCCGCCGTCAGTGGACGGGGTGTAATCGCGGCCGGCGACGCCGCCGGACCGCTCGACCGGGCCGGTGTTCAGGAGGTCGATGCCGACCTCGCGGAGCAGGTGCCAACGGTTGGGGTCGGCCCACGTGGCGACGACGGACTTGCCCGGCTCGGGGATGACCGACCCGGCGTAGTCGAGCAGCCAGACGGACGCCCGGCGGACGGCCGCCCGCGGCTGCGGGTCGCCGTAGCGGAACCGCCACTGCTCGCCGCGGCCGGAGAGGGCCAGCGCCTGCTTGCGGGCCTGCGTGAGCAGCGACCGCTCCTCCAGCCAGCCGACGTAGGCCGGGTCGGCCGCGGTCGGCGCCTGGGCGGCGGCGAACGGGGCCAAGAGTAGGATCGGGATGAGTGCGCGAACCGACACTCGAGACATGGCGGCACCCCGACGTGAGGTGGTGTGGCGAGC
>DASXAN010000096.1:0-6270 GCA_036406755.1 Gemmataceae bacterium | reverse complement strand
GCCGTTGTCCCCGTGCGACGCCCAGGCGATGTAGATGACCCCGTTGACCAGGGTCAACCCCGGCCGCTGGCCCTCCCGGAGGGCGTTGAACAGGACCACGTTCCGGCCGGTCCCGCCGTACGGGTCAACGATGCGGTCGTTGGTGCCGTTGCCGTTGCCGTACGTCCAGATCTGGCTGCTCGCCGTGCTCGAGTTCCGCGGCTCGGAGGCATAATTGACGTACGTGCTGCCGTTGAACGTGGTGTCGCCCAGCAGGAACGGGGCGGCCTTGTCGGTCCCGTTCTGGACGTTGACGGCGTAGAGCCGCTGGACGTAATGGACCGTCCCGCTCACCGTCTCGGCGGTCTTGGCCAGCACGTAGATGGTGCCGGTCGCCGGGTCGATCACCGGCGTGCTCATGATGCCGATCTCGACCGTGACGTCCGAGCTGATGACCGCCGACTGCGGTACGGTCGTCACGCCGCTATTCCCGGCCAGCAGGTCGCCGGGGTTGGTGTTGTTCGTGTCTGACAGGAAGCTCCGCTGCCAGAGCAGCTGCTGCGAGGTCGTTTGCGTCGCCGGGTTGTAGTCCGCGTCGAACGCGTACAGCTGGTCGTGCTGGGTGGCGACGAACACCACGTTGTGCATCCCCTGGTTGGGGCCGGTCGTGATGTTGATGGCCGTCTCGACCAGCGGCTCGGCGTACACCTGCCCCTGGACCTGGATCTGGTACAGCTTGCCGAACTGGTTGGCGTTGACGTTCGACGGGGTCAGGAGCGTCTCGGAGTTGTTGACCCCTGTGCTCCCCACGTCGACGTGGTATTGCAGGATGTTGGTCGGGTTGATGCGGGATTCAAGCTCCAGCGTGGCGAGCCTCGGCCGCAATGCCGTCTGCAACTTTGCGGGGCGGCGACGCACGGCGCGTGGGGAAAGCCAGCTCATCGATGATTACTCCAACGGGCGACAGCGGGATAAGGATCGACAAGATTAAGCCATGACCGCGTCGGACAGCGGCCGAGGCCCAGAGACCAAGCGTCCGGGAATCGGATCGCGACGGCGGCGACGGTGAAACCGAGATACCATCTGCCGCGGCTTGGACGACGGCGGGATGGGAAAAGTTTCACCCCCGCGGGTTGGCTTGCCAGAAAAACCGTCGACCGGTAGCCGTCGGACCAGTCCGCTGGCCGGATCGCCGATTGCGGAACATTGCCGGACGCGGGTACGTTAGTCGTCCGGCCGGAACATTCAAGCCGGGCGGCTGCGGAAATCAAATGCCACCGGTTCGCAGTCATGACCCGTGCACCCGGTTACCCGACGAACACGCCGCCGAGGACGGTCGGATCGTAGGCGAAAAAGCTCGCCAGCAGTGACAGGTCGGTGCCACTGAACGCCTTGACATGTGGACCGCCGCCGGGGCCGGCCCCGGTCACGATATCGGCCAGGCCGTCGCCATTCACGTCGGCCGCCGCCACCGACACGCCGCCGGTGAACGAGGCGTCATACGCAAAGAAGCTCGCCAGTTGCCCGCCGTTGCCGCCGCTGAAGACCTTCACGTGTGGGCCGCCGCCGGGCCCGGCCCCGGCGATGATGTCGGCCAGGCCGTCGCCGTTGACGTCGCCGACGGCCACCGACACGCCGCCGGCAAACGACTTGCCGAAGGCGAAGAACGAATAGAGCGGCCGGTCGACGGCGAGTTGACCCGCGGAGCCGCCAGCCAGAAGGGCCGGCCCGTCGAACGCCTTGACGTGCGGGCCGCCGCCGGCGCCGGCGCCAGTGACGATGTCGGCGTGGCCGTCGCCGGTGACGTCCCCGGCGGCCACGAAGATGCCGCCGGTAAAGCCGGCGTCGTAGGCGAAGAAGCTGGCCAGGAGCGCCAGGTCCGCCCCGCTGAAGACCTTGACGTGCGGTCCGCCGCCGGGGCCAGCGCCGGTGATGATGTCCGCCTTGCCGTCGCCGTTGACGTCGGCCGCGGCCACGCGAACGCCGCCGCTGAATCCGCCGCCGTAGGCGAAGAAGCTATCCAGCAGACTGCCGTCGACGCCGCTGAAGACCTTGACGTGGGGGCCGCCGCCGGGGCCGGCCCCGGTGATGACGTCGGGCGTGCCGTCGCCGTTGACGTCGCCGACGGCCACCGACACGCCGCCGGTGAAGGACTTGTCGTAAGCGTCGAAGCTGAGCTTGATCGAGCCGTCGGGGTTGAAGAGCTTGACCAGGGGCTCCTGACCGGGGCCGGAGCCGACGGCGTACATGCCGGAAAGGGCGGTCACGGCCCTGACGGCGTTGCGATAATCCACAACCGCCGTGCTCGGGTCGTGGTAATAGTCGACGACAATCTGCTTGATGTTGCCGTCGACAGAAGTGCCGAAATCGTTGTACTCGGCCGGCACGTTCGGCGGTTGGACCGGGCCGGAACTGCCGGGCAGGCCGGCGAAGGCGTTCTCGTTGACGATCGCCTTGGCCCCGGCCGCGGAATAGCCGGTCCCCGGCGTGGCGGACCAATCGAACAGATTGCCGCCTTGGCTGATGCCCAGGCCGGTGAAGTTCGTCCCCTCGACGGTTGTCGTCGTCGGGTCGTCCTGGCCGGCGTCCACCGCGGCGTTGTCCTTGATGACGAGGCCGTCGGCCGTGTTATCCCGGAGGTCGTTCCCCTGAAGCAGGGCGGCGCCGCCGTCCACGAGCACGCCGACACCGTTGCCGGTGATGGTGTTCGTCAGCAGCGCGGCCGAGCCGCCGCCCGTGACGACAACGCCGTTGGCGGTGCCCCGGATGATGTCGTCCGTGATGGTCGCCCCGGTGCCGGCGACGGCGACGCCGTCGCCCGGCCCCTGGATCGTGAACCCGTCAATCGTGACACCGGCCGTTCCCGCCGCGACTTGCACCGTGGCACCCGTGCCGTTGCCCGAGATGATGGCCTCGCCGCCCGCCCGGCCGGGGACCGGGTTGATATCCGCCTGGACCCCGCGAAGCGTCACCGGCCGGCCGACGACCAGCCCGCCGGCGAACGTCCCGGCCTGGACGAAGACGGTGTCGTCGGCCGCCGCGACGTCCAGGCCCCGCTGGATTGCCCCGGCCGCGGCGTCCTCGTCGTCCTGGCCGACGAAGACGCTCCCGGCACGCAACCGGACGAACCCTGCCCCGCCGCCGTCGAGTGCGTCCGTGATCTTGGCGCCGACGGCGAAGAAGGCGGCCAGGTCGGCCGTCGTCGTCACCGCGGCGGTCCCGCCGACGAACCGGTCAAAGCTCGCGGCGGTGGCGTCTACCTCCTGGCCGGCCAGGGCCCCGGGCTCCACGTCAACGTAGTCGCCCGTCTGGCCGGCGAACGAGATCGTGGCCAGCGAATTCTCGCTCAGGTACGGGGCGTAGACGACGGTCTTCGGTTCGTCGTTCCGAAACACCAGCCCGGTCTGGCCGCTGACGACCGAGACGCCGGTGCCCAGGCTGAGCTGGCCGCCGGCGACGTCGATGCCGACCGCCGTGGTGCCGGCCGCGGCCGACAGCACGATGGCGACGTTCTCCAGCCGGGCGACGGCGTTGTCGGCCAACTCGACGCCGACGCCGTCCGCCCCGGTGATGGTGATCGTCGTCCCGGTGAGGGTCAGCGAGTTGGCCCCGGGGTCGTAGCCGTTGCCCTCGAAATCGACGCCCTCGTCTTCCGCCGTGATGCTGCCGCTGGTGATGGACAGCGTCATCGGCCAGACGCGGCCGCTCTCGCCGTCGATGTCGATGCCGGTCCGGACGTCGGAGATGGTCAGGTGGTCGAGGGCGATGTCGCCTTCGTTGGTGCTGCGGATGCCGGTCGTGAAGCCGATGACCGTGTCCCGCTTCCCGGTGACTTCGTTGTAGTAGTGGTACTGGTCGTCGATGCCGTCGTCGAACAGCAAGCCGGTGTCGCCGCTGGTACTGGAGGAGACGAGGTTGTCGTCGATTTCCGTCGGCCTGATCTGGATCGGCACGCCCGCGGCGTAGCCGGCCACCAGGCCGGCGCCGGAGATGCGGATGCCGTAGGTGCCGGCGTCCGTGACGGTGTTGTGCTGGACGGACAGGCCGCCGATCGAAACGCGGATGAAGATGCCGGTGTCCGAGCCGGCGACGGTGTTGCCCTCGGCCGCCGTCGTACCGCCGACGGTGATCGCTCCGTGACTGTCGTTGAAAATGTTGATTCCAACGCTGCCCCCGGAAATGGCGTTGCCCTGAACGGTGATCGGCGCCCCCGCGAGCTGGACCCAGACGGCGAAAATGCCCGACGCCGTCGGGCCGACGGTGATCGCGTTGCCCTGGCCGGCCGCTGGCCCGCCGATTTGCACGGGGCCGGAGACGTCCAGCAAGTCGATCCCGTCACCGGTCGTGCTCGCGATGCGGTTTCCGAAGGCGGTGACCGCCGCCGCCCCCGAAATGTTGATGCCCGCATTCACCGTCGAGACGATGTTGTTTTCAACGTCGAAGGAACCGACGGAGGTGGTCGACTGGATGCCGGAGTCGCCGAGAACGGTGAAGCCCTTGACGACCTGGTCGCCGGCCGTCACCGTGATCGTGGTTCCCGCCCCGCCGTCGATCGTTGCCTCGGCGGAGCGGCCCGGCCCGGCTGGAACGGCCGCGTTCGGCCCCAGCAGGGTGAGCGGCTCGTCGATTGTCACGGTCTCCGTGTACGTCCCGGCCGCGACCGTGATCGTCGCCCCCGGGGCGGCCCCGTCCACCGCTTCCTGAATCCGGCCGACAGCGCCGGTCTGCACGCCGAGCGGCGTCACGGCCAGGGCGCCGAGGGCCGGTTGGAAGCCGTCGCCCGGATCGCCGTCGGCGTCACCGCTGAGCAAGTACGGAGAAACGTCGATCGGGCCGGTGACGGCCGGGTAGTTCGGGCCGCCCCACCAGTCGAACGAGAAGTTGACGGCCACCGCCGACGCGTTGACCACCGCGGCCGATCCACCGTTGCCGCTCAGGTCGTCGTCGGTGACGGTGACGGTGCTGCCGGAGAACGCCGGATCGAACCGGACCCCGGCCGCGCCGTTGCCGGTAATGAGGCTGCTCTGGACCGAGACATTTTGCGTTGCCGCCCCGCCGTCGAAGCGGATGCCGTCGCCGGTGTTGCCGGTCACCGAACTCTGGGTGATTTCGAGTCCGTCCACGCCGGCCGCGACGACCACGCCAATGCCGTGTTGCTCGATCACCGAGTTCGTCAGGGCCGTGTTGTCGGCGGCGACCCGCAAGCCGACCGGGTTGATTCCGGCGCCGTCGCGGATGTCGAGGTTGTCCACGCTGATGCCGTCAGCCGCGAGCCTCACTGTCGTGCCCGAGCCGGACGCCTGGATGGTCGGCCGGGCCGTCACCGCCGGGCCGACGGCCGAGACGTTGGCGTCGGCCCGGAAGCCGTAGTCGGAGTAAGTGCCGCCGACCTGCCGGCCGAGGATCGTCTGCCCGGCGACGTCGGCGACGAAGTCCGAGTAGACCGCGTCGTTGTAAATGACGAGGTGGGCGTTTTCGATGCCGGAGGCGATCGCCTGCCCGACGGCACCGGCCCCCGCGAAGTTGCGCACGAACTGGCCGGCGGCGTCGAACAGCGCCACCGTGGGCACCGTCCGCTCTTCGAGAAGTTGCAGGAACAGCCGAGCCGCCCTCACCGGGTCGGCCGGCCGGGTCGGCCGGCCGCGTCGGAGCCATTGTCTCATCAGTTGCCTCGCAGCAGCTGCATTGGAACACGTTGCTGTGAAACCGGGTGCGGGGCGGTCCGGTCGGTCCCGTCCTGGACGTTGACGGCGTGCGGTCGCCGGACGGAGTGGACCGTGGCTTAGACGCGGCGGTCGGCCGGACCGTTCCGGCCGGGGCCGGGCGGACGGGTGGGCCGGCGGGGCTGCCCGCCGGCTGGGGCGTTCCTGCATCGGACCAGACCAGTGTATTGAGGTTAAGCCCGCCGCCATTCCCCTCAAGCCGGAATGCGCGCAAGAAAACCGGACCGCGGCCGGCGAGCGGCGGGGTTCGCCCCCGCCGTGTTACGGTCGCGACAGGGACAGGCCGAACAACATCTTTTTCTGGGGTGACAAAACGGGACATCTTGGGACACCCTTTTGGCCCGCCGTCGCACGGGGTGGTCGTTCCCGGTACTGCGCCACGGCCACCTCGCGTGACAGCAATGCGGGCGACTGCGGCACCAGACATGGCGGCACCTCGCACGGAGCCGGCTTCGGCAACCGCGAAGCAGGGCCGATGCAAGTATAGTGTATAAAATTACAGATATCGAGATTCTCCCCGATCCGGCGAAGCAACACTCGGGTGGCTGGGGCTGAGTCTTCGAAGCCC